>JAYRNS010000581.1:0-10920 GCA_041912075.1 Anaerolineae bacterium | reverse complement strand
GGTCCCAGCCGGTCGCTGAGCACATCCGCCGGGCCATGGATACCATCATCCGACGGGACGATTTCGAGATGGTGCTGACGCCCGAGCAGATCGACCGCTCCCTGCAAGATGTACAGGTCGGACGGGAAATTCATGTCATCGGTCAGAATTAGGTGACGGTTGGTCTGATAGCGCAGTGTTGCCACCACCAGCTTGAAGAGGTTGACCGACGTCGCATCCGCGACCAGGACCTCATCGGGGTCGGCTCCAATCAAGCGGGCAATTTTGGCCCCGATCCGCTGCGGCGCGTCGATCCAGCCCTCGTTCCAGCCGCGGATCAGCCGGCTGCCCCATTGGCGCTCGACCAGGTCTCGAGCCAGGGCGGCGGCGGCGCGCGGCAGACGTCCCAGCGAGTTACCATCCAGATAAATCAACTCCGGATCGTCGATGACGAAGTGCTGGCGAAAGTGAGCCAGGGGATCGTGGGCGTCGAGAGGTTGGGCGGCAGCCGCCATTGTCACTTCAACAACTCAATGCCCAGCTCGTGGCATCGTTTCTGCACATCAGGCCAGGCCGCAAGGCTGATGAAGACACCGTTGACGGTTTTGTCCGGATACAGTAGGCGGGCCAGGGCCAGCTTTTCAGCAAAATTGTCGACGTCGTCGACCTTGGCGGCACTTTTCACCTCGAAGAGCAGATATTCACCATCGGTTGCCACAATGTCGACTTCTTTACTGCGGTTGCTCGGAAAGATCCGCCCGTCGATATCGGTGATTTTCTGGCGCAAGAGAATACTCTCCGGTCGAATGTCGGGTCGCTTTAAGGCAAAACGCAAGGCACTGGCGATCACGTCTTCGACTTGACGGCCGCTGCGCGTCTGGACACGCCCAACGTTTAGCTCCATCCAATCCCTCAGCCCGACGATGCCGTCATCGATCTTCTCCAGCCTGTGCTCGACCTGATCGAAGCGTGCATCGATCTGCTCCAGCCGTGTATCAATGTGCTCCAAGCGGGCGTCGACCTGCTCGAAGCGAGCGTCGACCTGCTCGAAGCGGGCGTCGACCTGCTCGAAACGCTCGTTCATTTCCGTACGCAGCTCGCGCAGTTCGGTCATGATGGCGGCGACTTCTTCACGACGCGCAAACATCTTCAGCAGCACGCCGTAGATGCGCGTCTCCCATTCGGGATGGCGTTCCAGGAGATCTGGCAGCTGCACCTCGACCAGGTACAGCAGTTGTTCCTCACTCAAGACTTGCAGCGTCATCGACTTTGCCCCTCACTGCATCTGGATTTCGCGTGATTCAGGCTGTTCCATTATGCCGCATTCTTGCGAATTTGTGAAGTGGTTTTTTCCCTGAAAAGTCCCAGATTTGTCGCCCGATTTTCCCAACCTGCGCCCGGCACCGGTCGTACCGTCACGCTCTCGCCAGCATGGCCTGTAAATACTGGCCGGTGTATGACTTTGCCACCTGGGCCACCTCTTCCGGTGTACCTTCGGCAATCACGCGGCCGCCGCCGTTACCCCCTTCGGGTCCCATGTCGATGATCCAATCGGCCGATTTGATCACGTCCAGGTTGTGCTCGATAACCAGCAGGGTGTTGCCGCGATCGGCCAGATCGTGCAGCACGTGAAGCAGCCGCTTGATGTCCTCGAAGTGCAAACCGGTCGTGGGCTCGTCGAGAATATACACCGTGCGACCAGTGTCACGCCGGCTCAGTTCTTTGCTCAGTTTGATGCGCCGCGCCTCGCCACCGCTCAACGTTGTCGCCGGCTGGCCCAGGCGGATGTAACCGAGACCGACCGCCTCCAGGGTACGCAGCTTGCTGCGAATGGCGGGGATGTTGGCAAAGAACTCCAAGGCTTCTTCGACCGTCATGTCGAGCACGTCGGCGATCGATTTGCCCTTGTAGAGGATCTGCAGGGTTTCGCGGTTGTAGCGTTTGCCGTGACACACTTCACACGGCACCCACACGTCGGGCAGGAACTGCATTTCGATACGGATCGTGCCATCACCCTGGCACGCTTCGCAGCGACCGCCCTTGACGTTGAACGAAAAGCGCCCGGGCGCATAGCCGCGCATCTTGGCCTCTGGCAGACGGGCGAACAAATCGCGCAGCGGGCCAAACAGCCCGGTGTACGTGGCCGGGTTGGAGCGCGGCGTACGCCCGATCGGGCTCTGGTCGATGTCGATGACCTTGTCCAGGTGTTCCAGACCGAGAATCGTCTCGTGCCGGCCGGGTTTGTCTTTGGCGCGGTACAGAACCTGGGCCAGCCGCTTATACAGGACCTCGATGACCAGGCTGGACTTACCCGAACCCGAGACGCCGGTCACGCAGATGAATTTACCCAGCGGGAAACGCACGTCGATGCCCTGCAGGTTGTTTTCGGTGGCGTGTTTGACGAGCAGGCTGTAACCGTTACCCAGGCGGCGCGTGGCCGGTGTGTCGATGTGCTTCTCGCCACGCAGGTATTTGGCTGTCAGCGAATCAGGGCAGCGCAGGAAGTCATCGCGCGGCGCTGAACAGACGACGTGGCCACCGTGTTCACCCGCCCCCGGTCCCAGGTCGACGATCCAATCGGCCGCACGCATCGTCTCTTCGTCGTGTTCGACCACCAGCACGGTGTTACCCAGGTCGCGCATCGTCTGCAGGGTGCGGATCAGGCGGCCGTTGTCGCGCTGGTGCAGGCCGATCGACGGCTCGTCGAGGATGTAAAGCACACCCATGAGCTGCGAGCCGATCTGGGTGGCCAGGCGGATGCGCTGTGCTTCGCCGCCAGACAGAGAGGCCGTGGCCCGGTTGAGCGTCAGGTAATCCAACCCGACGTCGGCCATGAAACCCAGGCGGGCGCGAATCTCCTTGAGAATCTGGCGGGCGATGGTCCACTGGCGCTGCGAGAGCGGCGATGCCGGTGGGACTTCGAGCGCATCAGCCGCCATAACTGCCGGGCGCTCAGCCGGCGCACCACTGCCGTTTGTGGGTGCGGCATTTCCTGCCATCTCCGTTGCGCCCTGCAGGTAGCGGACCCAGGTCAGGGCATCGAGGACGGCCATCTGGGTGACCTGGTCGATGTTTTTGTCAGACAGTGTCACGGCCAGGGCTTCGGGTCGCAGGCGTTTGCCCTCGCACTCCGGGCAGGGCCGGGCCGTCATCAGCGCTTCCATCTCACCGCGCACGTAGTCGGAGGATGACTCGCGGTAGCGCCGCTGGAGATGGGGAATGACCGGCTCGTAGGTGGTTTCGTAGACACGTACCATCCCCGCGGTGTTGCGGTACGACAGCTGTACTTTCTCGGCTTGACGGTCACCAAAGAGGATAACCTCTCGCTGCCGGCTGCTGAGCTCTTTCCACGGTGCATGGAAAGGGATGCCGTGTTTGTCGGCCACGGCGTGCAGGAGCTGCCGGTAGTGGTTCTCTTCGTCGCGTTCGCCCGTTTTGCCCCAGCCAGGAATGCGAATGGCCCCGTGCGCGAGCGAAAGGTCGGGATTGGGCGCAACCAGCTCCGGATCGAATTCGAGCTGCACCCCCAAACCGCTGCACGTTGGGCAGGCACCGTGCGGGCTGTTGAACGAGAACATGCGCGGTTCGATTTCCGGCAGGCTGATGCCGCAGTGGACGCAGGCAAAGTGTTCGGAGTAGAGCCGGTCACGCACGGCACCATCGCCCGCCGTGACGTCGCTCACGATAATGGCACCGCCGCCGAGGTGCAGCGCCGTTTCGACCGAGTCGGTGAGGCGGGTCACGTCGGCGTCGTGGGTCTGACTGTCACCGTTGCCGGCGATGACCAGCCGGTCCACCACCGCCTCGATCGTGTGGTTCTTGTAGCGGTCCAGATCGATGTCTTCGTCGACGTCATACACGCGGCCGTTGACCCGCACGCGCACCAGACCGGCTTTGCGCACATCCTCGAAGATGCCTTTGTGCTCCCCTTTGCGGTCCTGGATCAAAGGTGCCAGAATCAGGACGCGGCTGCGCGCGGGCATCTCCAGGATGGCATCGACGATCTGCTGGGCACTCTGTTGGGCAATCTCGCGCCCGCAGCGTGGGCAGTGGGGCGTGCCGACGCGCGCAAATAACAGACGGAGGTAATCGTAGACTTCGGTGGTCGTGCCAACCGTCGAACGCGGGTTACGGCTGGCGCCGCGCTGGTCGATGGAGATGGCCGGGCTCAGACCTTCGATCTGATCGACGTCGGGTTTTTCCATCAGCCCAAGAAACTGGCGGGCGTAGGCCGACAGCGACTCGACATAACGACGCTGACCTTCGGCGTAGATGGTGTCGAACGCCAGGCTCGACTTGCCTGAACCGGAAAGACCCGTGATGACCACCAGACGGTCGCGCGGAATTTCCAGGTGGATGTTCTTTAGATTATGTTCACGTGCACCACGAACGATCAGTTTGTCTTGGGCCATGGTTTCACCGCTCTGTCCATGATCGCTCAAATGTTCTATTCGGTCGGTAGGGAAACTTCCCTACGCCGACCGCTGGTATGTCCCCGTCGCCGACCCAACAAAAAAGACCCGGCGTGGTCATCTCTGGCGAGAACACAACGCCGGGTGTTAGCTGCATGCCCCTGGAAGTGTCAGTCTTCCCCTTCTGCTTCCTCGCCGCGTGCGGCCTTGCCCTTGGTGACCACTTCCGGTTCGGCGGCGCCAGCGGCTTCAGCTTCACCCTCCTCGGCGGCCGCGGCACGCGTGCGGTTCAAGCTCACCACCGTCTCTTCCGGATCGGCCTCGACCGTGACATTCTGCGGTACGACCAGATCGCTGACATGAAGCAGGTGGTTGTCAATCGAAAGGCTGCTGATGTCGACCGGCAGATACTCAGGAATGTGACTCGGCAGACACGACACGCGCACCGTTTCCAGGTTATGGATCAACACATAGTCGCCCGCCAGGCCGGCTGCCAGGGTGCCAACGGTCCGAATGGGCACATCGATTTCGATGTCTTCATTCATCGAGACGCGGTAGAAATCGACGTGCAGGGGGTTACGCCGCACAGCATGACGCTGCAGTTCACGTACCAGAACGGCGTATTGTTTACCTCTGCCCAGGTCAAGGGTCACCAGGTGAGTCAGTGCACCATGGTGGATGGCTTTGTCGAGCTGGACGCGTTCGAGCTGAACGCTTTCAGTGGGAACATCGTGTCCGTAGACCACGCCGGGTACCAGGCCATGCCGGCGCAGCTGATTTGCGGTCATCGATGCGTCGCGCGGTTGCGCCGCTAATATGATCTGTGCCACGATTGGTTTCTTTGCTCCTATCCTGCTGACCAGGTGACGTGCACGTCGTACGGGCAGTGCCACCCCTACCTCACCTGGAATGCAGCGGGTTGATCCACGATGTGCGCAAAAAACGCGCCCGTTGCAGGCGCGGCAGTATTGTACCCGCATGCAGACGATTCGTCAAGAAAGTAAGGCGGCAACGTTGACACAAGAAGAGAAAGGCAAGGGCATCTATCCAGCTGTTTGGAGCGCCGTGGGCATTGGCGTTGATTTGCATGCAAAGCTGTTGTATAATGTCAGCAAGATCATGGCTGCCCCCGCACCATTGCCTGCTTGATCGCAGGACATTCTTGTGTGCAATGCAGGTTAGCTGCAAGGCCAGCCCGACCGTGCGGGTCAACCTTGCTCAAGCACCGGTACAAAGGAGAACCACATGGGCGAGAGTGTATATAAGGTCATCGAGCTGGTTGGCACCAGCACCGAATCATGGGAGAAGGCAGCGGCCAATGCCGTCGAGACGGCCGCCAAGTCACTGCGCGATCTGCGTATTGCCGAAGTCGTCCTGCTCGACATGCACATCGAAGACGGCAAGGTGATGGCCTACCGGGCCAAGATCAAGCTGTCATTCAAGTACTTGAGTGACGACTAAACGTCCGTAGCGCCCCAACTTGCGGGCCGGAGCCCATCCGAATAACTGCCAGGAAGCGGCTTTTGCTGCCACGGCAAGGTTATTCGGGTGGGCTCTGGGCACCAGAGTCCCCTTGCTGACGCAACATGTCAAGAGCGAACGAGCGGATGCAGGTAATGCCTGCATGCGGTCTCGTCGATTGTTAATGCCTATGGCAAGCCAGAACCAGACGGCGAGCCACGCAGCATCCACACACCGACAATGAGCTGTCCGAGTGCCAGGATTCCAACGAAGCCGATCATGGCCAGCGACACGATATCCGAAGCAGCCACATGGGCATAGGCGCGCAGACCCAAGACAAACAGCATCGCAAACAAACCACCGGTAATCAACAGCAGGCAGCCAAACGCATTTGGGCGACGCTGCGTCCTGTACCGGTTCTGCAGTCGTTCGAAGTATTCATCCTGTTCGCGCTCGTCCGGCGTGACCGAGTTTAGCGAGTTATCGAACCGATCATCATTGGGCACAGTTGTTTCCCCTTTTTCACACTTGCCAACGCATTGTACTCTGTCTTTTGCCAGGCTGTCAATTCAATTCTGGATTGGAGTCTATCCGAAAACCCGTCGAGGAGCTTCATTGCCCAGGTGATTTCTGGGTTTTCGGATAGGCTCGTAGATGGTTGCTTGACTTGTGGACAGGGTGCGTTTATACTTCTCAGGCACCGAGAAATCATCGCATCAGCATATGATGGAGACAGGTTTTATGTATAACATCAATCGCAAAAAAGGCGTCATTGCGATCCTGACAGGTGGTGGTGACGTGCCGGGTCTGAACCCGGCCATTCGCGCCGTCACCATTCGCGCCTTGCGCGAGGGGTATCAGGTGATTGGCCTGCGCCGGGGATGGGCCGGTATCATCGATATCGTACGCGAGCAGGACTATGACAACAAAGACAACTTCCAGATTCTGACCGAGGAGATCGTCAACCGGGCCGGCCGTACGGGTGGAACGTTTCTCCACAGCTCACGGACGCGGCCCAGTCACGTCACCAAAGGCAGTGTGCCGCCGCACCTGCAAGAGACCTACACTGACGATATGAACGACCTGACACCCGAGGTGCTCAAGAACCTGGACTGGCTGGGCGTCGACTATCTGATTCCCATCGGCGGTGATGACACCCTCAGCTACGGGGTGCGTCTCTACAAAGAGGGTGTCAAGGTCGTCGCGATTCCCAAGACCATGGACAACGATGTGCCGGGCACCGATTACTGTATCGGCTTCAGCACCTGTGTCACCCGCACGATTGCCATGACCAACATCCTGCGTACGTCAGCCGGCTCGCACGAGCGGTTCCTGGTGATGGAAGTGTTTGGCCGCTACGCCGGTTTCACGGCGATGCTGCCCACGATGGCCGGCGCGGCCAACCGCTGCGTCATCCCCGAATACAAATTCAACATCGAACGCCTGACCGAGCTGCTGGTCGATGACCGCTTCCGCAACCCCAGCAAATATTCGGTGGTGCTGGTTTCCGAAGGTGCCAAGTTCGAAGGCGAAGAGATGGTTTACCAGAGTATGGAACGCGACGCCTACGGCCATGCCAAACTGGGCGGCATCGGCGACGTGGTTTCGGACCGTCTCAAGGAGCTGTCGGCCAACTATAACCGCGGCAAATCGATCAACGTCGTCAATCAGAAGCTGGGTTATCTCGTGCGCGGCGGTGACCCCGATGCCATCGACTCGATCGTGCCCATGGCCTACGGCAACCTGGCGCTCGATCTGATCCTCGACGGTATCCATGGCCGTCTGGTGGTGCTCAAAAACGGACGCTACGACAACATGCCGATCGAAGTGGTCACCAGTACCAAGAAGGTGGTCAACGTCGACAAGTACTACAACACCGACCGTCTGCGCCCGCACTACAAGAGCTTCGAAATGCGGCCGCTCTTCATCATGGCCAGCGACTGAGCATCGTTCGGTGAGGTCCGCGGAAAACCCGCGGACCTCACGCTTTGTCCTGCCCGATATCAATCGTACGAAGGAGAACCACGATGGATGAGATCCAGGATATCCTGGCGAGATTGGGTCGCATCGAGGTCGAGGTAGCGGCCATTCGCCAGATGCTGCATCACATGCCGGGGACGGAAGCACCCGCTGTGCTCGACATCGACCCCGAAACGGGGCTGCCTGTCGAGCAACCGATAGTGGCACCGGCCCTAGGCGAAAGGCCAGACCTCGAGGTCGTCAACGGTATTCCGACCACTGACTTCCCCGACTGCTGTGCGGTGGGCAACGACACCCGCTTCACCTGCACCGGCACGCTGATCGCACCCAACGTGGTGGTCACCGCTGATCACTGCAAAGACGTCAAGCGGGTTTTTCTAAAAGGCAGCAACGTCGAGAAACTGGACGAGGGTGAGGTCATCCCGGTGCAGTCGACATTCTCTCACCCCGAAGTCGACCTGAAGGTGCTGGTCCTGGCACAAGACAGCACCGTTACGCCGCGGCGTGTGGCCCAGGCCGCCGACATCGCGGCGGCCACCGAGGCCATTGCCGTGGGTTTTGGCACCGTCGACCCCGATGGATTCATTGGGTACGGACAAAAACGCCGGACCCCCGATACCGTCAAAATTTTCACGCGCGACTGCGGCGAACCTGGCGCGACCAAGCAGTACGGCTGTGTGGCGGGTCGCGAGGTTGCTGCCGGCCATCACAGTCGGCTGACCGATACCTGCCGGGGTGACAGCGGCGGCCCGCTTTACATCCAGGCCGTGGATGGCGAATACGTGTTGCTGGGTGCCACGTCCCGCGGTATGCGTGGCGGTTTTACCAACTGCGGCTACGGCGGCATCTATGTGCGTGTCGACTTGTGTCTGGACTGGATCCGTGAGGTGACGGGCGTAACCATCTGATGGCCTGGAATCCGATCTTCGCCGCCCTACGCGATGAGTTGATGCGCCTCTTTCCTAATGAGGCGGTGGCGCGCACCGTGGTGCTCGATGCGCAAATGGACGATGCGCGCGTGCCCTTTCAGCCGGCGGCCATCGACAACTGGCGCGCGATCCTGATCGAAGCCCAGAACCAGGAGAAGGTGCTTCCCCTGCTCGATGTTGCGGTGACGCGCTATCCCGCCTGGGAAGCGCTGCAGCGTGCGCGCCAGCAGTACGTGCAGTGGGTCGCCGCTGGCGGGCCGTCCAGTCCACTGGACACGGCGCTGGATGCCCTGGCGCCGTTCAACCTCTCGGCCAGTGAAGCCGGCCAGCCGCGGATTGCGCCCACACTGCGCACAGACCTGGCCCTGCTCATGCAGCGCCACCCGCTGTTTGGTGGCCGACAAACCGAGCTGGATCAGCTCGATGCCTTCGTCGACCAGCAGCCCGGTGGATACCTCTTCGTGACTGGTCCGGCCGGCTTTGGCAAATCATCCCTGCTGGGTCACTGGATTGAACGGCGCGCCGCGCAGGGCCAGCCGGTCTGTTATCACTTCATGAACCGCAGCGAAGACAGCGCCGGCGAGCGTGCAACCCTGGCGGATTTGTGCGAGCAGCTGGCCGCGCACTACGGGCTGGGAGGCACCATCACCGAATCGGTGGAGCGCCTGCGCAACCTATATCCCAGGCTGCTGGCCGTGCCGCCCGCCTCAGGCGACAAACTCGTGGTCGTTTTGGATGGACTGGACGAAGCCACCGATTGGGAGCCGCGGCCGATCCATTTCCCACCCAATTTGCCCCCTGGTCTCTACGTCGTTTTTTCGGCGCGCCAGATGCCCAACACCGACTGGTTGGCCAAATGTGGTTTGACCGGTCGTGCGGAGACGCGCCAGTTGGGTGCTTTGGGGAAAGCGCAGATCAAAGACCTGCTGCAGAACGCCGGCGGACAGGCCGCGCTCCTGGCCAAACAAGCGAAATTTGTGCAGGACGTCCTGATGTGTTCGGGTGGTGATCCGTTCTACCTCAATTTCCTGGTACAGGACATTCGGGATGGCAGAATCACTGCTGACAACATCAAGGACCAGCCGCAGGGCCTCGAGAACTTCTTTGCCACTGCCTGGGCTGAGCTCGACGCCGACGTCAACACCGGACGGGCGGAGATCGACGAGCTGCTGGGCATCCTGGTCGTCGCACACGGTCGTCTGCGGCCCGAGGACATCGCGGAGATTTCTCTGCTGCTGCAAAAAGGCACTTTGCTCAACAAGGAGCTGGGCGGCAAGCTGCGCCGTTATCTGGTTGGCGACAAGAATACCGGTTACGCGATTACGCATCCCCGCTTTGGCAGCTATATCCGGGACAACATTTTTCTCCCGGCCCAGATCACGGCGTTTCGTCAGCAGATTCTCGACTTCTGTGCCCAATGGACGAACAAGCCGCGTCTGTATGCCCTGACCTATTACGCCACCCACCTGGAAGACGCGGTGCAGCAGGCCGACACACCAACCGGGCGCCACGACTGGACACGCCAATTGGTCCAGGTGACCAGCAACCCATGGTATCAAGAGGTCCACAAGACCACCGTCAACGACCTCGACGCACTGCACAACGACCTGCGCCGGGCCTTAACAGTTGCGGTCACAGATGATCACCCCAGCGCAGCTACCCTTGTCACCCAGTCGGCCCTTGCCCTGGTCGATTTTCGCCTGCGCGAGCTGCGCCCAGGTCCAATTTTCGAGCTGGCGGCCCAGGGCAACATCGCCGCCGCGCGGCGCCGTCTCGACCTGTTTGAGATCGAGCCGCCGTGGTACCAGGTCAGCCTGCTGTTGATCGGCTGGCTGGCGGCCGATCGGGATGCGGCTGGTGCGCTGGCGCTGCGCAGCGAAGCTTTCCCCGTGCGTCCAGACGATGAACCCCTGGCTTCGCTGTGGGATTGGTTGAGCCATGCCACCACCGGCACGCCGCCCCCCGTCCCCATGCTGCCCGGCCCGGTCACGTACGAGGAAGTGCGGTCCATTGTCGACCGGGCCAGCGGACGCGGCCAGCTCGACGTGTACGATCGCGCCGGCATGGCATTGAACGGTGCACAACCTGGTCCGGATGCCAGGTTCCTCGTTCACCAGGATGGGCCAAAGCTGGTGCAGTACGCGATTGCTGACCCAGCG
>JAYRNS010000580.1:0-5184 GCA_041912075.1 Anaerolineae bacterium | reverse complement strand
TCACCAGCAATGACGAACACCTGGCGCTCGATCTCCTGCTGGAAACGGGTATTCTGGCGCACCCAGGGTGGTTCTACGACACGCCGGCACCCCACCTGGTGCTGTCGTTCCTCGCCCCACAAGAGGTACTGGCCCGCGAGCTCCCCCGCCGGCGGGCCGTCCTGGAAGCGTACTGAGACTGTGGCCACAAAGATATGAACCACAAAACAAACAAAGCCTGGCGTAAGCCAGGCTTTTCGGAGTAGGGGTCAGACCCTATTTCCAACCCCTACTCCTTACTCCCTACTTCGGCCCCACAGTGATCAGCTTCTGAGCGCGCGCGGTGCCGCCTGACCCGTACGCCTCCAACACGTAGGTGATCTGCCCCGGCTGCTGTGGGCAGTCCTGGTAGCTGGCGTTGACCGGCGCCCCGTCCCACAGTGCCATGTTGCGGCCGACCAGCTTGACCAGGAAGACGTCCCCAGAGACGTTCCAGCTCAGCGTGACGCATTGACCCAGCGGCATCTGGAAGTCGGGTTGGGCGTTGAAATAATCGATCACCGGCGCACCGGAGGTGGGGATAACATCGATTCGCACCTGGCGGATCTCCACGCTGCCGTCAGGCCGTACGGCGCGCAGCTCGTAGACGGTGGTCGCCTGCGGGCATACCTGGCGCTCACCCTGGCCGGCCACGCCGTTCTGCTCCCACGGTTGGCCCTGGGCATACACGTACACCGCCTGGACGTTGCTGACGTTCCAGCGCAGCGTGGTGCACGCCCCCTGGTTGATCGTCGTCTGGTCGGCCCAGAACTGGATGTTGGGTGCCGGCGTCTGGGTGGGGAACGGCGTCGGTGTCGCGGGGGCCGGTACGGTGATGCCCACCCACACCTTTTCGCCGAACGCCACACCCTGGGCATTGGTCATCTGCCAGAAGCCCTGGTAAGTGCCGGGCTGGCTTGGTGCCACCAGATTGACCTGCATGTCGTACGTGCCACCGGGGGCCACGACGCGTGAGATCGCCACCGGTTGGCCGCCCATCTGGGCGAGCGGCGAATTGCCGCTGACGTAGACCAGGCGGAAGGCGGTGGTCCAGTCGCACGTACCGCTGTTGCGGATGCGCCACCCCTTGGTGAAGCGTTGACCAGGCTGCATGACCGGCGGTGCCGTCATGTTCTTGTCGTCCAGGTTCAAATCGGCCACCCAGGCCATGCCATCGATGCAGGGTGGAACCGGCGTGGCCGTGGGGGTGGCTTGCGGCAGCGGCGTGGGTGTGGGCGGTTCTGGTGTGGCAGTCGGTTCGGGTGTCGGCTGGATGACCTCGTCGGGCTGGAGTTTCAAGTACTGCTGTGATAGTTCTGCCACGACGTTCTCGTTCTGCAGTGCTGTCAGCGCGTTGTTGATCTGGGCCAGCAGGTCACTGTCACCCTGGCGCACGGCAATACCGAACTGCTGGCGGTTGGCACCGCGTCCAACCAGTTTGGCGCGCCCGGCCTGCACATATTCCTGCGCCGGCAGCAGGTCCATCACCACGATTTCCACCCGATCTTGCTCCAGATCGCCAACCGCTTGTTCGACTTTGCCGTACGCGCGCAGGTTCTCCGCCGGCATCTTGCCGGTGCTGACCAGCGTATTCGTGATCCAGCTCTCGTACACCGAGCCACGCTCGACGCCCACCACATAGTTGGCCAGCTGCTCGGCCGACGTGAGGTTAGGAATGGTGGAATCGGTCTTGGCCAGTGCGCCGTCCTCGCCGACGTAATAGGTGTTGGAGAAATCGACAACCTCGCGCCGTGCCGGGGTGATCGTCAACGCCGAGATGACCGCATCGGCCTGTCCCAACTGCAGCGCCCCGGGCAGCCCGTCGAAGGCAAAGTCGTTGAACACGACCTCGACCCCCAGCTTTTTGCCGATCTCACGCATCAGGGCGATGTCGAAACCGTCCATCACGAAGTTCTCGTTGTAGAACTCGAACGGCCGGTAGTCGGCCGACGTGGCGACGGCGAGCTTACCTGTTTTCTGGACGCGCTGCCAGGTGGTTTGCGCGGGTGTAACCGGCGTATTCGATCCGGTAGGTGGTTGTGTGGCCACTGGCGACGGCTCCCCGGCCGGTGTCTCGGCGGGTGGCTGGGTAATCACGGGGGGTGGGGTGGGTGTGGGCGTCGGCCCGCAGGCCGACAGAATCAATGCGGCCAGGACCACCAAAGTGGTCACGTATAAGGTGCGGCGTTGGTTCATTGAGCTTCCTCCGTAGCATCGGATGGCCGCTATGCACAGCGGCCAGTGACAGGGCGGTATGGTCTTCATTCTAATGGATGCCTGAATCAACAGCAAATTACTGGACGGCCACTGGACCCAGCAGGATACGATCTGCCCCCTCGGCGCCGGCCGTTTCAACCAGCGGCAGCCGGTCGAACGCCGGCCAGGGATAGAGGCCGACTTCGATTTGATACAGGCCGGTGGGGGCGGCAGGGTCTACCACAAAGACGTGGGTATCGGTGATAATGGTGCCGGGCGTCCAGGCGGACGTTGGTAGGACCGGTGCCGCATCGTGACCGCCGCGGGTCTGGAAATCACGATCCAGGAGATGGGCAAATGTCGTGTAGTCATGCGCAACCGGCCCCCGCGCCTCCCAATACAGAGTGACGGTGACAGGTTGGCCTGGTTCGAGGCGGCGCGCCGAGAGGCTGTATCCGGCCAGGGTCAGGTTGTCCTCGAAGTCGGCCGCGATTGGATTGGGAACCTGGCCAGGCTGTGGTTGGACCGTCATAATGCCGAAACGCAGCGCATCGTCCATGATGACCATGTCAGGCGGCAGAATCGAATCGCTGATGGGCAGGCGCTGACCCAGACGTGCATCGTAGAGCCCAACCGCCCACTGCGCGTGGTTGGGCGTGTAGGCCAGGTTGGGGATGCGCACCGGGTAGGATTCGCTGCGCTGCTGGCCCCGCTGCCACTGGCTGGTGGGCAGCAGCCCGCCGCCGGGCATGGTATCGGCCTGAGCCACGACCAGCCCGTCGTCGTCGATGAGCTGCACGAAGACGGAATAATCGGCCGGCCCTGGCTGCAGCGCCTGCCAGGTGACGGTGACGTGGGCCGTAGCGCCGGGCGTGACCTGGTCAGGTGCCGCGGCCACGGCATGTAGGGCGAACTGGTCGCCGAACGTGATGTGTACGGGCCGCAGATCGCTCGCCGTGGCGGCTGGCGGCGGCTGATAGGCGGGACGGATGACGAGCCACGGTGTGAGAAGGCTGAGGCTTACGAGCCCACCCACCATCACACCGTTGAGCCACGATACGCCGTGCGGCGGTCGCCACCCGCGCAGCCCCAATGCCGCCAGCAGGGCGATCGTGGCGAGGGCCGGAAAAAAATAACGTCCCTGCGCCGCCGGTGCACTGCGCATAAAATTCAACCAGGAGACGAGCAGCAGACCCAGCCACAGTACGAGCAGCCCCCCGGCCAGCCAGCGCCAGTTGGGGCGCACATGGCTGCGCCAGGCACGCCCGGCAGCTACACAAAGACCAGCCAGCAGAACGAGTGCCAGACCGCGCAGGAGCGTGTACATCCACGGCGGAAATGGCACATTCAACCAGCCAAACAGCCCCCAGAACGACTGCTCCAGACTGCCCAGCTCCCCCGCGATCGTCTGCCAGGTGGCCGGCACCACGCGCAGCAGGATATTGGCCTGCCACATGTTCCAGGCCAGGGGATCGCCGTAGAGCTGCCAGTTACGCAGGTACCACCAGCCGCCGATCACCAGCACGGGCAGACCGATCCACAGCGCCGCGTGCAGCAGCACCTGCCAGCGCTGGGCTCGCCATGCAGTCGCCAGCACAGCCAGCCCGACGATGACCAGCAGCGCCAGCGCGCTCAATTTGCTCAGGACGGCCAGACCCAGCAGGCTGCCCAATAAGATGAAGAGCCCGCTGGGGCGCCACCAGCTGCGGGCGGTCTGGCCCACGTCGGCCGGCGGCCGTGCCAGCAGCACAACCACCCGCCACAGCACGAGGGTGGCCAGGGCGTTGACGGCGTTGTCGTTGCTGGCCGATGCGCTGATGAAGACAAACTGCGGGATAAAGGCAACCACCGCCGTGCCCAACAAGGCCAGCGTCTCGTCCAGCAGCAGTGCCAGGATGCGGTAAGTGCCCCACAGCGTCAGACAGCCCAAGACAACCGAAAGCAGGCGGGCCAGATGCAGGGCCAGGATCGACCCCGACCCTGGCCAGGTTTCGTCAGCATGATGGATCAGATAATTGATGTTGCCGCCGGTGTCAGCGCGGCCGATGGCGCGGTGGGGATTGGCGCGAGCGTAGATCTCGGGGAAATCGTGTTGGTCGATCCACACCGTGAGGGCGGCCGCAACCAGGTAGTAGGCGGGTGGCTGCACGCTCTGCTGGCGCATGAGGGCGAGGGTGTTCGGCTCCGAAACCGGCAGGCCCTGGCCGGTCGCCAGGTGCTGGACGAAAGCAAAGTGCCAGATCTCGTCGGGTGTCTCGAACGCTGGCACGACTGCGCTGTACACCACGGCCAGCAGGGCGAAGCTACCGATCAGTAGGGCCAGTTTCCAGTTGTGTCGTGGTGGCATGGATGGGCGCAGAGACGTTCTGTCGTGCAGGGGGTTGCCAGATGAACAGGTAATACAGCCAGCTGGTCACGTAACGGGGCCAGACGCGGCTGACACGGAAGCGTGACTCGCCGTTGGCGCGCACGTACTCGTGGGTGGGTACTTCGGCCAGGCGGTAGCCAAGGCGCACCGTTTTGATCACCATCTCCTGTTCGATCGAGGTAATGTTTTCGTGTAGCGCAAGTGCCAGAGCGACGTCTCGGCGAATCGCGCGCAAGCCGTTCTGACAGTCGGTCAGGCGCACATGTTGCGTATAGTTGATGCTCAGCGTAATGATCTGGCTGCCGAAGAGACGAATGAACTGCTGCCAGGTGGCGTGCAGCTCGTCACTGCCGCCCAGCATACGTGAACCGGAGACGTGATCGGCTACGCCGTCGATGATCGGTTTGACCAGCGCCGGGATGTCACGCGGGTCGTGCGAGCCGTCGGCGTCGACGAAAACGAGGATGTCGCCCTGGGCGGCCTCGATGCCCAGACGGATGGCCGCGCCTTTACCACGACCGTCGTCGAGGATCACACGTGCACCGCCGGCCGCGGCCAGCTCACGGGTACCGTCGGTGCTGTGCCCGTCGACCACCAGCAGC
>JAYRNS010000579.1:0-7967 GCA_041912075.1 Anaerolineae bacterium | reverse complement strand
TCCACGAATGCCATCCACGAATGCCATCCACGAATGGGGGCGCGAATAAACGAATCACGTTTCACGCCTCACGTTTCACGCCTCACGTTTCACGCCTCACGCCTCACGTTTCACGCCCTCACGCCCTCGCGCCTCATTGCCAGTCCACGACCTGGTCCAGGGCAAAATCATAACGAAAGACCAGTTGGCCCAGCACATCCGGGTCCAGCAGACGCTGGTTGCTGCCATCGGCGTTCATGACCCACAGGTGCCAATCGCCGGCCGAACCGTCCGCTGTCCGGTTGCTCAGAAACACGATCGACTGGCCGTCAGGGCTCCACGCGGGGCTGACGTTGTGCGGAAAGACATCGGCCAGGGCATTGCCTGGTTTGGTCAATGCCGTCAAACCGGTGCCATCGGCGTTGACCGAAAAGATTTCCCAATGGCTGCCTTCCTTCGACTGAAAAACAATCCGCCCACCATTGGGCTGCCAGTCGGGGTCCTGGTAGTGGTAGTCCCACGAGCTGACCACCGGCCGGTTAGCCGCATCCGGTTGATCTGCAGTCACCTGAATACCCGGTGCGCCCTGATAGACGATTCCGGCCGCGTTCCAGTCGGGTGCAGTGGCCGTTTCCAGCGCGACGATGTCGCGAAAGTCGTTGCCATCCCGGTCGACGCGGCTCAGGCCGTACTTGTCCATCGTGACGAGCGGCAAATTTTCCAACCCTGGCCGGTCTGGCACACACTGCGGCCCCATCTGGCGGCAGTACCAGTGCCCTGTCACCCGGCTGAAGACGATATAGCGGCCGTCTGGGCTCCAGTGGGGGCCGCGCAGCGACTCGCTGCCGCCGTAGATCAGCCGCTCGTTGCTGCCGTCAACATCGATGAGGTACACACCCTGTTCACCACCCACGCGGGTAAAGGCGACGGTTTTCCCGTCGGGGCTCAAAGACGGGTCGAAGCCACCCGTCAGGGCCCGCAGGTGCTGGCTGGCCAGGTCATAGACATAGATCGTGCCGCCATTGGACGTCTGAAAAACCAGGGTGCCGCTCAGCCCGCTGTGCGTGACCGCCGGCGCAGCAGCGGCGACCGGCGTTACTGGACGCCTGACGACAGTCGATCGTGCTGAGCTGGCCGCGCCTGTCTGTGGTGTCGTAGTGGCAGCCGGGGCGGCGTCCCTGGTGGCTGACGCAGTAGCGAACGTCAATGCCGATGCCGGCACCCAGGCGTAGGGTGAGTCACCCAGTGCCGGTGCAGGGTGGGTGTTCGGTGTCGTGGTCGTTGAAAACAGCGTGCTATCGCCATTTGTTCCCTGCACCGGCACCATGTGGATGATGCGAACCCAATCGCCGTCTACCTGCGTCACGACCACCAGGCTGCCGGCGTCGAGTGTGTCCTGTACTGCGGAGGTCGTATCGGGGGCGGCGTAAAGGGTGGCTGTCACCTGCGTGCGCGCCCAATTCACGTCGCTGCTACTCGTCACGTCGACTGCCACCTGATTCGTCGTGGTGACTGCAGCCGTCGCCGTGACTGTGACCGGCGGCGTGACCGTTGGCGTCGCCGGTGCGCTGGTTACGGCCAGCGGCGTCACGGGCGCCGCTGCTTGAGCAGTAACCGCGGCATCTGGCCCCGAACCGGCGTCGGCCTGGGCATCACGAGGTGCCTCGACGGCGGGTGTATTCGAGACCGTCGTCGTCGAAGC
Source organism: Anaerolineae bacterium (assembly GCA_041912075.1). GTDB lineage: Bacteria > Chloroflexota > Anaerolineae > SSC4 > Amarolineaceae > SSC4. The sequence continues at coordinate 6,286 of JAYRNS010000579.1, read as the reverse complement.
AGCGCAACCGGTCAAGGCAACCAGTAAGATGATGATTGGCACAACCAGATATCTGCGCATGCTGACCTTCCGGGACCTCGATCCGCCGACCATTACTGGGTCTCCACAATACCGGTCGTCACGACGTCACCTTGCTCCAGGCCAGAGGTAATTTCGGCATAGGTGACATCTTGCAGCCCCACGTCGACCAGCCGCAGGGTTGGCTGACCGTTTTGCATGACAAATACCGCATACTGGCCAGGCGAAATCTCGCGCAGCGCTTCCACCGGCACCAGGAGGGCCTGCGTGGCCCGGCCGGCAATCACATCCACCGAGGCATTGAGGCCAATCGGTAGGGTCTGTGTTTTGGCGACCGACTCGGCCGCCAGCTGCACGATGGCACGTACCGTGCTGACACCGTTTGAATTGACGAGTTCAGGATCGACCTCCACCACCTTGCCGGTAAACACCTGGTCGGGCAGCGCATCGAACGTCACTTCGGCCTCTTTGCCAAGCGCCACCTTGTCCAGGTCGGTCTCGTCCAGGTAGACTTCGACCAGCGGCTGGTTGAGGTCAGCCAGCGTAACCAGGGTGGAGCTGCCGACGCGTTCACCGACGTTGGCCGCAATGGCGGTTACCGTGCCGGCAAACGGTGCCTTGAGCACGGTTTCGGCCAGAGTCGTTTGAGCCGTCGCCAGCGCGTTTTGTGCCTGTTTGACCGAGATCTCCGACAGTTCCAGATCGATGGCTGCAGTGCCGGCCTTCAACTCGTCCAACTGGGCCTGTGCCTGCTCGACGGCGGCGCGTGCAGCCGCAATCTCCTGTGCGGACGAGCCTTTGCGCAGGCTGTCGAGGGTCGATTGGGCCTGGGCGACGCTGGCGCGGGCCGCCGAGATTTCGGCCGCCGTGGCGCCCTTCATCACGGCGTCATACGCGGCCTTGACTTTCTGGTAGGCCAGGGTCGCATCTTGCAGCGTGGCCGCCTGCGACGTGCTGCCCACCTCGGGTCGCCAGGCGACTTTGTCGTATTCGCTTTGAGCCTGCTGCAGTGTGATCTCGGCCTGTTTCAAATCGACTTCGGCGGACGTGGCCTCTTCGGTCGATGGACCCGCCAGCAGGTCGGCCAGTTTTTGCTGGGCGCTGAGCAGCGACTGCTGCGCCGCGGCAATATCCTGATTCGTCGCCGGGTGAAGGCGGCTATCGAGGGTCGCCTGGGCGGAGGCCAGACTGCCTTCGGCCGATGCCAGCTCGGCGGCAGTCGGTCCCTGTTTAAGCTTCGCCAGCTGGAGCTGGGCCTGGGCCAGGTTGAGTTCGGCATCGGCGACCTGGCGCTGGGCGTCGGTGTCGTCGACGCGTGCCAGCACGTCGCCGGCGGCTACTTTACTGCCCACCTGCACGGTGATTGCAGTCAGCACACCACCGCCATTGAAACCGAGTGCTACCTTGGACGCGGGAATGACCGTGCCGGCGCCGCTGGCCGACACCACCAGGTCACCACGTCGCACAGTCGTCGTCTGCACCGGCTCCGCTTTCGTATCTTGTGCCAGGGTCGTCTGGTTGCGATAGATCAACAGACCGCCGGCCACCACGGCCCGGATCACGACGAGAATCAAAAGTCCACGCCAGATTTTGCGTTTGCTCTTCATACGATCTCTTTCTATGGGCCCGCGATTGCCGGGCCGGCCGTGGGTGGCACGGGCACCCGCCGCGTGACAAGAATCAATGCTCAGAATCTTTCCTGGTCCAGAATACCAGATAAATGTTCAGAAATTGTTAAGAAGAGGTTGGGGAGTTGTCATTGATCGGTAGATCGACCGGATTTGTAGAATCCCGAATTTCATGTTATTATGAGGAATATGATCCCTAGAATACTTGAACAAACCGTCTTTCAGCGATTGGTTTCCCTGCATAAAGTTCTGTTGATCCTGGGCGCGCGGCAAGTTGGGAAAACAACCCTGCTCCACTCAATTGAATCCAGGCTAATTGGAGAGGGCCGGCGCGTTCGTTACTTGAACTGCGACCTAGCCGAGGAACGAAGTGCGATCAACACGACCGCGCGCGCGAGGTTGGACAGGCTGGTAGCGGGCATGGACGTGCTGCTGGTTGACGAAGCGCAGCGCCTGGACGACCCCGGTTTGACCTTAAAAATCCTCTACGACTTGTATCCACAACTGGCTGTAATGGCCACCGGATCATCGAGCTTCGACTTGCGCAACCGGGTCACCGATGCGCTCACCGGGCGTTATCTCGACTTCACCCTGTTCCCATTGTCGCTGGGCGAGGTGCTGGCCGCTGCCGGTGTTCTATCTGATCTGGCGCTGCGGCAACCAACCGCTGATGCGCTGCTGCCTGACGTATTGCTTCATGGTTTGTACCCAGAGATCTATCTGGCTGGTGACCCGAAGACCCGGCAGTTACTCCTGGGCAAGCTCGTCGAGAGTTATCTTTTCAAGGACATTCTGACCTTCCAACGTATCCGATATTCGCAAGTGATCGTGGACCTGGCGCGCGCCCTGGCATACCAGATTGGCAATGAAGTGAATGAGACCGAGTTAGCCAGCCGGCTGAAAGTCGACCGCAAAACGGTTGTAAGCTATCTCGACATCCTTGAAAAGTCGTTCGTCATTATCCGGCTGTACCCGTTCGCCAACAATCCGCGGCGAGAGATCGGCAAACAGACCAAGATCTACTTTCTCGATCTTGGCATTCGCAATGCCCTGATCAACGACTTCAACGAGCTGGCGATACGAGCGGATCGCGGGCGCATGTGGGAGAACTTCCTGGTTGTAGAGCGCCTAAAGTGGTTTGCCAACCAGGGTGAGACGGTGCACAGTCGTTTCTGGCGAGCCCATAGCGGCGCCGAAGTAGATTACCTGGAAGAAGCTGCGGATAGCCCGCATGCGTACGAATTCAAGTACGGCAGCGGACCAGCACGCGCCGGCGGCGAGGCATTTCGTCGCGCGTATGGCACAAGCGTGCAGCTTGTCAACCAGGAAAACTATCTCGATTTTATCTTGGGTGCGTCCTGAACCGGGGTTCTGGTGTCAGTATGTCTTTCAAAAACTCCCTTCCTTCCTGTGTCCAGGAAGGAAGGGAGCACAACGGCTGGGTGGAATCACCGCCAGCCAGGGTGACAGGGTCAGCGCACGCAACCCGCGGCTGACCCTACGTCGCCGTTAGAGACCTGGAAAGTACGTGCCAAACCCGTTCGAGAAGCGAGAGGGGTTGGTGGTGCTGTTGGAGCCGTTCGAACCGTTGGGGGTGCCGAAGAAGTGCATCCCCCCGTGCCCGCCGCGGCCACCAAAGCCTGGCATATGGAACATGTTGAATTGGCTGGACTGGGCCAGGATCGCATCGGCCTGGGCCTGGGTGATCACACCGTCGGTCACGGCCTGTTTCACCGCATCCTCATACACCTTCTGCATCGCCGCCGGCACACCCTTGTCCGTCATGTAGGTCTGCAGTGCCTGGCGAGCCTTGAGCAGATCGGCCTGTTCCTGGGTAATGCGCCCATCGGTGACAGCCTGGTCCAAGGTGTTGTCGTAGGCAGTGGTGCGCGCTTCTTGCAGCTTGGTTACCGTGATGTTGAGCTCCTTGGCGAGCAGCGCATCGTAATCGATCGTGTCACTGCCAAAGAACCCGCCATGGCGGCCAAAGCCGTAGGCGCTGCCACGGGCCAGCAGGGCATCTGCCTGGGCCTGGGTGATCAGCCCGTCCTTGACAGCCTGGTCGATGGCTGCCTTCTGCGCGTTCTCCTGAGCGGTTGCCAATTCAGTGGTGGTGATGCCCAGCGCCTCGGCGAGGGCCGTGTTGCTGACGCCATAACCCTCAGGGCCACCGGGGCCACCGCGATGTGTGACCACGGCAGGGGTGGTCGTGGCAGCCGCAGCCGGGAAAGCAACGGCCATGATGGCCACTACAGCCAGGCCAACGCCCAGCGCTGCCATCCATTTCCTGAATCCTGTCATCGTCTTGTCTCCATAGTGTGGTGTTTCATCTAGTACGTCGGTCCTCACAGAACCGGTTGGCCAACCCGACCAACTGTGCCTATTCTAACAGGGAGATATTCAGAATTTGTGAAGGAGTGGGGAGGAAAATGTTTGGGTGGGAGTAGGGAGTACGGAGTAAGGAGTAGGGGTTGTCAATTGGGACGGGTCGTGGTATTCTGGATGCATCAGGGGCAACAGAGGCTGGGATGAAACGGAATCAATCGAGTCTGACAGCGGCAGGTATTGCGGTGGTGAGGGCCCTCGAGTCGGAGAAGCCGGGGGGGGAGCGGGTGTGTTACGATCCTTATGCCCGGCGCTTCGTCAACGGCGGTCTCTTCTATCTGGTCAAGGTTTTTGCCAGGCTGGGCTACGGCGAGCGCCGGGGACCTGGTGTGATGGAGTTCCTGGTGGCGCGCGAACGTTACATCGACGACTGCTTGCAGGCCAGCCTCGCCGGTGGGGTCGCGCAGGTGGTCATTCTGGGCGCAGGCTTCGACGCACGCGCCTATCGCTTCGACGAATTCAAACGGGGCGTGCGCGTCTTCGAGATCGATCATCCGGCGACACAAGCGGTCAAGCTGGAAAAAGTCACCGCCATCTTCGGCGCACGCCCGGCGTACGTCACCTATGTGCCCATCGACTTCAACCAGCAGAGCCTTGGGCAGGGTCTTACGGGCAGTGGCTACAATGAGAACCAGAAGACCCTATTTATCTGGCAGGGCGTGACGCCCTATTTGAACCAGACTGCGGTCGACGCCAGCCTGGCGTTTGTTGTGAACCATTCCGGTGCAGGCAGCGCAATCGTCTTCGACTACATCGATCCGTCGATTCTGGGTGGTGCGGCGCGTCATGGTGAGGTGCGCAATCTGCGGCGCTACGGACGGTTCAGCGGTGAACGGCTCAGTTTTGGGATTCCGATCGGCACGATTGGCGCCTTCATGGAGGCCCGTGGCTTCGAACAGGTCGTCAATGCCGATCACGTGGCATTGGAGAAACTCTACTTCAGCGCCGGTGACCGGCCACGTCCTGTCGCCGATGGATATGCCATCGTTTCGGCCGTGGTTGGACCTGGTGAAGGTTGATGGGCGAATCTTGCATGATTCCGCGCGAAGGGGTTACCAATGACCACGATTGATTCCGAAACTCACACTGACATTGTTGCGCAAATGGTACAGCGTCTGGTTGATCAGTTTGGTCCGGATCAAATCATTTTGTTCGGTTCGCGCGCCCGCGGAACCAGTGGCGCGGACAGCGATGTTGATCTCCTCGTCGTCATGCCGGTTCGCGGATCTATACGCGCTAAGCGCGTCGAAATGCGCGTGGCTCTGCACGAGTTTCGAGTGCCGAAGGACATCATTCTTGCGACACCCGTAGAAGTGGCACAGGCCCGTTGGCTGGCGGGTACGATTATTCAACCTGCATTACAAGAAGGCATCATCCTCTATGCTCGACCTCAATGACTTGAATCCACAACAGATCGAGATCGTACACCCCCGTAACGAATCCGGCAGTCACCCAGTAGGCCCTCACCACCGTGTGCCGCCGCACGCCTTGACTTGCGACCTCCACCTATCAGGAGAGATCATGAGTACGGCTGAGATTTGAGGCGGCGAGAGCCAGCTTGCAGCTTCATCTGCTCGAGCGGGTGAAGAAGTTTTGGTGTCTCCCCCGTCGGAGGCACAATGTGGCGTGTCTACCCGCCTGCCGCAGGCCTAGCCCGGCTTGGCCGGGCTTCGTATGTGTAGCCGCGGTTTCCAACCGCCATTATGCCACCGTTGCAGATCCCTGCGCACCACCCCGACGCCCCACGGCGCCGACGACCGCCGCGACTCCCGCCAGCAGCAGTCCCACCACCGCAATCATCAGCATCTGCATCGCCGCCAGAAAACCGAGGAAGTAGGTCGCCGGCTCAGGCAGAGCCCAGCTGACCTGTGCGCCGTTGAGGACAAAGCTCAGCAGGGCCGGCAGCCCCACCAGGGCAATCGTCAGCAGCGTCCAGTTGAGTGTGGTCTGTGCCGCAGCGGCCGGTGCCTGGCGGTAGAGGCGCAGTGCCACCAGCAGCACCAGCCAGGCCACGACGATCGCCAACGCGGCGTTGGTGGCAATGGTCACGATCATGTCGCCGGCGCTGATGACCGAGCTCAACGAATAGGTGCGGCCGTCGAGCACGGCATATTTCAGGTTGAAAACCAGCACATACACCAACGCCGCGCCCACCATCCAGGCCAGGGCGCGGCTACGTGTGCGCCACGCCACGAAGCCCAAAACACCGACAATCACCAACGCCAGCAGCAGGCGCGGCAGCCGTTCGCTGGTGG
>JAYRNS010000578.1:0-10228 GCA_041912075.1 Anaerolineae bacterium | reverse complement strand
GCGCGGCCAGTTCGGTGGCGTGTTCGACGGCATTTTGCCGGTGGGCAGCCAGGCTCCAGTCGGCGGTGAGGCGCGCCAGCTCAGCCGGGTCGCCATCTGGACCCAGGGCGTCCAGTGCGGACTGGTAACGAATCACGGCCAGGTCGTATTCGCCACGCCGCTGGTGAACCTGACCCAGCTTACGTTCCAGGCGTGCCAGCCATACACCTTCCGCCCGGTCGGCTGCCAGCTCGTACGCCAGCTGCGCCGCGGCATAGCGCCCGGCCAACGTCTCCAGATCTCCGATCGCTTCGTGGATCACGCCGCTGTCAGGATGGCCCAGGGTAAGGGCCGCCCGAAAATCGGCCAGCGCCTCTGTGTTGGCAAAGGTGCGCCGGGCACGCTCCCCGGCCAGCACGTAAAAGTTGGCCGCTTCAGCATCCTCACCACCCAGTTGATAGTGCATGGCAATCTGGCCGGCCAGGGTATCCTGCATTGCCGGGTGCCGTGCCCGATCGACGAGCGCATCGGCGACACGCCGGTGCAGCAGACGCTGGCGCACCAGGCTGGTTTCATCCAGCACCAGGCGGCGCAGCTGGTCGTGATAAAAGTCGTACAGGGCGCCGCGACGGTCATGCTCTGCGCGCACTTCGCTGATCAGGCCCTGGGCGAGTAATCGCTCCAGACTGGCAATGGCTTCATCCTCGCTGCGTCCACTGACCGCCCGTAGTATGTCGAAATCGAACGAGCGACCGATCACCGCAGCCGTCGTCAGCAGCTGGCGACTGGTTTCATCGACCGCTGTCAGCCGGGCGTGCAGCAGCGCACGCACGCTGGCGGGAACCTCCCAGTGGTGCCCGGTGGGACCCGCGGCCAGGTATTCGGTGACAAAAAAGGGCAGCCCTTCTGTTTCCTGGTACAAACGGTTGGTCGCAGCGGGGTCTAGAAAACGACCTGTGGCATTTGCCAGCCGCGCAATCTCCTCCGCTGTCCAACGCGAGAGTGTCAGCAGCCGTCCCCGACCCGTGCGTTGGCTTTCGCTGACCAACCGCTCCACCCGATCCCCGGCGGCAGTTTCGCCGCGACGCAGCGCCGCCACCACCAGGAGCGGGCTCTCCCGCAGACGCCGTACCAGGTACATAAACAAATCCAGCGATGCTTCATCGGCCCATTGGGCGTCGTCGAGTGCGAGCAGACCGGGTGCTGGCCCGCTGACCAGCGCCAACACGACCCGCGTCAGACCCTCGAGGAACCGTTCCTGGGCACCGAGGCTGTCCAGCGGCGGAGCCGGGGGGAGTTCTGGCACCCGGGTAGCAAGTTCGGGCAACAGGCGCGCCGTTTCGCTCAATGCGTATTCCGGTACGCCGGCCAGGTGCTGCGCGGCTGGCTGAGCCAGCCGTACGCGCAGTGCCGCCAGCCAGGGACCATAGGCCAGCGCTGTTTCACCTTCGTAGGCGCGCAGGGTCAGCGTCGCCGCCCCCTGGGACTGCGCGTACGCCAGCAGTTCCTCCAACAGGCGCGTTTTACCGATGCCCGGTTCGCCGGCCAGCACGAGAAACTGCCCATGTTGGCGGCTGGCTGCGTAGGCTGTCTCGAGTACCGCCCATTCCTGGTGACGCCCGGTGAGGGGGAAAGTCACGGCCGGTGGCGGTGGTGCCATACGGCGCGGCGATGGGGGGGTGGGCACGGTACGGTGCTCGAGCACCGCCGTGTAGAGTGCGGTCGTTTCGGGCAGCGGTGGCACACCTAATTCGCTGTCGAGGATGCGCACGCATTCACGATACTGGCGCAGCGCGGCGGCGTGCTCGCCCGACCAGGCATAGAGCTGCATGAGCCAGCGGTGAACCGGTTCGTGCAGGTTGTCCAGGCTCAGCCAGCGACGGGCATAAGGTAAGGCTGCAGCATAAGCCGCCTGGTCGGCGAAACCCCGCACCAAACGCTCCAAGGCCCCGGCCAGGCTGCGGCGCAGGCTCTCGGCCTGAAAGAACTGCCACTCGTCGAATTCGCTGCTGTCGCGCAGGCTAAAGCCAGCCAGGAAGTCGTCCCGATAGCGCGCAACGGCCGCTTCCAGCGAAGACAAACACGCCGGACACACGACCGTGTCAGGGTGACCATGTGTGCGACAATCTGCCAGGTGGGCCTGGAATTGGGCAACGTCCAGCCACAACTCTGGGCCGGATCGCAGCCCGATCCATTCGCGATCGGTGACCAGCCATTCGTCGCCAACGGCATGGCGCAGCGTCGAGAGGGTGCGGCGCAAAGCACCACGTGCATGGGCATCATCGTAATCGGGGTACAACAAGCCGGCCAGACGCTCGCGCGTCTGGGGCTCGCCCGTGGTGGCCAGATAGGCCAGCAGCGCAATGGCTTTGCGTGTATCGACTTCGACCGAGACTCCGTTGTGTTCGATCTGTGGGGGACCCAGAAAAAGAAGACGAAGAGCATCCATGATGCCGGCTCCTTGTTACCCGATACGCCTTGGATCTGCCGTGTGGCTCAGGGTTGATTATAACACACGGGATACAGAGGGCGGGATTGGAGGTTGGAAGTTGGAGGTTGGAAGTTGGAGGTTGGAAGTTGGAGGTTGGAGGTTGGAAGTTGGAGGTTGGAAAGGAGAGGTTATGGAACTGCAAAATAAGGTGGCCATCGTCACCGGAGGGGCATCGGGTCTGGGGCGCGCAACGGTAGAGGAGCTGATCCGTGCCGGCGCCGGGGTCGCAATCTTCGATGTCCAGGAAGATAAAGCGGCGGCACTGGCCGAGTCGTTAGGCCGGCAGGCGATGCACGCCATGGTAGACGTCACCAGTGAAGTTTCAGTAGCGGCCGGCATACAACGAGTGATGGCTCACTTCGGCGCCATCCACGTGTGCGTCAACTGTGCGGGGGTGCCCCACGCTGCCAAGACGATCGGACGCGAGGGCAAGCCGTTTCCGCTCGATCTGTTTGGTCGCGTCGTGACGATCAACCTGATCGGAACGTTCAACGTGCTGCGGCTGGCAGCGCTGGAGATGGCGAAGAACGAAGCCATCGGTGAGGCGCGCGAACGCGGTGTGATCGTGAATACCGCATCGGCCGCAGCCTTCGATGGGCAGATGGGACAGGCCGCCTACGCGGCCAGCAAAGCCGGCATCGTTGGTATGTCGCTGCCGGTTGCGCGTGACCTGGCCGAGCATGGCATCCGCATCAACGCCATTGCGCCAGGCATCTTCGAGACACCCATGGTACTGGGAATGTCACCCAAGCTGCAGGAGTCGCTCGCCAGCATGGCGCTGTTTCCGCAGCGGTTGGGCCAGCCGGCCGAGTTTGCCCGTCTGGCGCGCCACATCATCGAGAATCCGTACCTAAATGCCGAATGCATCCGTCTGGATGCCGGCACGCGCATGAGCGCGCGGTAAACAAGTCACAGACTTCCGAAGTCTGGCAGATTTCGGAAGTCCCGTCTGGCGCTACATCCCTACATCGAAGAACCGTTCGAGCCAGCGCCGCCGCCAGACAAGGCGGACCAGGAAAAACCACACCAGGGTGGCCCCGATGACCAGACCCACATCGACCAGAGGTAGTGGCTCGAGGGCAAAGATGCTGCGCAAGGAAGGAACCGCCATCAACACCCAGAATACGACGAACAGCACACCTGCCAGCAGGGTTGGGCGCCAGTCACCGCTGAATGAATCACCACCGACCCACCATGGTGTGGGTGGCTCGGCAAACACCACCAGCAGCAGACCGACCGCCACCAGAAAAGCGGCCAGGGAGGTTTGACCAGTCAGCAAGTAGTGGTCAGCCAACAACCGCGCCTGGTCGGCCGGCAGGCTGGGATCGATGCGCGCCATCCAATAGAGGAGGGGTGCGTAAAACACAATCGTCCCCAACACACTGGAGATGACGGCAGCCGGAAGGACGAAGTGCATCAGACGCCCCATCAGGCTGTGGTGGTAGCGGTAACCCGGACGTGACCACACCGCCAGGATCACCGAAGGGATACCCACGGTCAGCACGTTGATGACCGAGGCGTGCCGCAGGTTGATCGGGAACATGCCAATGACCAGCGACGACAGGATCACCAGGGCCATGGTGGCAATGCGCGCCAGGTAGAGCTTGAGAATGTCCTGCATGCCATTGACGATGCGCTGGCCTTCGGCGACCGCTGGAGCCAACGACGCAAACGAATCGTTCATCAGCACGATATCGGCCACACCGCGCGTGGCCTGGGTGCCGCTCTGCATCGCCACGCCCAGGTTGGCTTTTTTCAGTGACAAGACATCGTTGACCCCGTCACCGATCATAGCCACGTAGTGCCCACGCGCACGCAGGCTGTCGACCAGCTGCTCTTTCTGCTGCGGCGTGATCCGTCCAAAAATGGTGGCGTCGACCGCCGCAACCTCCAACTGGGCTGGCTCCATTTCGGCCAGCTCCAGCCCCGAAACCAGGCGGATGTCAGGACCCAGACCGGCCTGGCGCGCCAGGGCCGCGACCGTCTCTGGGTTGTCGCCGGAGATGATTTTGGGTTTGACACCGTTGCGCATAAAGCTGGCCAGCGTCTCCTGGGCCTCCGGGCGCAGCTCGTCACTCAGGCTTACCAGCCCGATCGGCTGCATGGCGGCTGGCAGGTTGGATTCATCCCCCTGATCACGCAACCCGGTTGGGTCGGGGTCGTGCACGGCCAGCAGCACCCGCAGCCCCTGCGCCGTCCACGTAGCAGCCTGCCCAGTGATCGTATCCCACACCGCTGTGTCACGTACCAGGTAGGTCTGCAGCATCTCCGGCGCGCCCAGCGCGTAGACGCCACGCAGCGCGTCGTTGTCGAATGCCACGGCACTCCATTTACGTGCCGACGAAAAAGGCACCTCGGCCACCAACGGGCGGGGTGACGCTGGCAGCGCGGCCGCGATCGCGGCGCTGGTCTTGTTTGGTGCACTCGTGCTGGCCGTCATGGCCCCCAGGGCCTCACGTAGCGCATTCTCTTCGAAGGCCAGTGGATAGGTCGCCTGAAACTGCAGCCGGTTGGTGGTGAGTGTGCCCGTCTTGTCCAGGCATAAGACGTCTACGTTACTCAACGATTCGATGGCGTTGGACTGCTGGACCAGCGCCCCGAAGCGCAGGATGCGCACGGCGGCCAGCGCATAAGCGACGGCAATGGCCACGAAGAGGCCGTTGGGAACCAGCCCGGCGATGACGGTGGCCTGTTGGACGCCTTCGGGGAGAGATATCGCTTTGACCAGACCATTGGCAATGAGCAGCGTCTCCATATACAGCACGATCAGCAGGATGATCCGGATGGTCAGGTTGATCTGGCGCTGCAGCGGCGTCAACACGCGCCGGAACGTGCGCGCCTCGGCGGTGAGCTGGTTGGCAAAACTGTCGCTCCCCACCTTCTCGGCGACATAATAGGCACCGCCGCTCACGCAAAAACTGCCGGAGAAGACCGGTGAATCGACCTCCTTGGGAATCAGGTTCGATTCACCGGTGAGCTGCGATTCATCGACGTTCATACGGCCGTTGACAACCTTGCCGTCTACCAGAATCTGGTCGCCGGGACCGACGCGCAAGACGTCCCCCAGAACCAGCTCTTCGGGTGGCAGCTCCAGCTCCTGACCGCCGCGCACGACCGTAGCCCGGGGACGGGTCAGCAGGGCAACCCGGTCGAGGGTGCGTTTGGCGCGCACCTCCTGCACGACACTGACCACGATGTTGGTGCTGATGACGCTGAGTGAAATGATGGCGTCGACCGGCCGTCCCACCAGTACCAGGGCAATGGCGAGCAGAAAGAGGATGTTGTTGATAAAGGTGAAGATGTTTTCACGGAGGATTTGCTGGTAGGTGCGGCTGGTGGGCGGTGGTGGCGTGTTGACCAGACCGCGGGCGCGTTGCGCTGCGACTTCCTGGTCGGTCAGGCCACTGACAGGCAGCACGGTGTTGGCGATTGTCACAGCGCAAGACTCCTCCCGGTGAACGGTGACGTCAGGTCGGTCAACCAAGCGCCTGGCGATAGGCGGTGATGGCCGTTTGCAGATCAGCCGCGGCCGGGTATTCTTTCACTGCGATGGCGATGAGCGCCTCCACCCGGTCCTGCAGAACGGCCTCGCGCATCACGCTCGACCAGGTGTTGTCGGCACGGGTGTCGAAGCTGATCCGGCCCGGTGCCAGCCCGCAGTCGATCACGATGCGTTCGATGCTCTCCTGTTTGAAGTAGATCTGCGCCAGGGTACCGGCCAGGGCGCCGCAGGCAGCCGCCAGCGCCGTGTCCTGTGTGCTGGGTACCGCCGGCTTTGTCGCGGCCGCGCTCTCCAGCTTCATTGCCACGTCACCCACCGGCTGGTCGCCGACCAGCGTGTTCGTCCCAGCACTGCCCAGGGCGTCATCTTCCTGGTACAAGTTGACGACGATGTTGATGGTCCCGACGACCTTGGGGGTCAGGTTGAAGTAGAATACGGGCGAATCGACTTTGGGAAACAACCGGAAGATTTTGACATTCGGACCATCGAACGTACAGTCGGGGGCGCTCACCTCGATCCGCAGCCGGATAAAAGGTTCGTTCTGCCACACCACCTGCGCCTCACCCGATTTCACCACCGGCAAGCCAGGTTCGGCAAGCAGCGGCGAGGTTGGCTGGCGCACTGTGACGGCAATCTGGAACGCCCGGCTGACCTGGGCGCGTTCAGGCACCGCAACGTCCAGACGCAGCTCGGTGAGCTGAATCGCCGGCCTGGTCGCAGCGTCATCCGGGGGTGGGAGAGGGGGTGTCGGTGTGGGTAGAATGGGACCGCCGGTTGCACCGGTGCCGCTTGCTTCGTCGAGCACGCCCTTGGGCTGGCTGGTGCCCAGCCCCATATCCTCGGAGCTTTCATGCGCCGTGGCACCGCCGCCATTTTTTGGAATGCCCACCTCGTCGTCTGCAGCGACGGTGGCCAGGTATTCGTGTTCACGCCAAGGGGGGCTGCTCGCCTGAAACGGATACTGGGCGGTGACGAAGTCCACGTCGGTGGTCGACAAACCGGCCGGCCAGGGCACCGTGAAACCACCCACGGTGAAATCATCGGGAACCGGCAGAAGCATGACCGAACCGGGATCGAACGCAGGGTATTGAGTGACATCTTGCTCATACGCGGCGAAGAGATGACGGTCTACCTGAGCGGCCGTCCAAGGCGCCGGCAGGCTGGCATAATAACGATACACGGCGGCGCGGTCCCAGGGGATACCAGTGACCGGGTTTTGGTGCTCGTGGGTAAGGCCGAGGATGTGGCCAAACACGTGCAGCACCACCGCGCGCAGGTCACTGCTGGCAGTCGACCGCCGCAGCCAGCCAAAATTGGCCGTCGGCTGATCCTGGGGCACGACCAGGGCATCGGTGCCGGTGGCCGACCAGGTGGCACCTGGTGTGAAGCCAATGCGGATTTCGGCGTCAGCATCCTCGCCTGGCTCGAATCCTATGTTGGCAACCTGCTGCCATACCCTGGCCGCCTCGACCACACGCCGCACCATCTGCGGGTCGGCGTCCAGAAACCGAATACGCAGTACCCGGCCAGGTCGCCAGAAACGCGTGGGACTCCCAGGCTGCTTGTTGGCCTTGTTCTCCTGAATTGCGAGCCGGTTGGCCTGTTTGCGCACGGCGGATGGCAGCAGGAAATCGATACAGGCTTTGATTGGATGCATAACGACTCACCTGTCTTGGAATTCACACAATCGACGCACCCCGCTTGAGCGGGCTTCGGCCGTGAGCCTGGTGTTTGAACGCCAGGCGGGCCCCACGTCCTCCCCCAGCCCGCTTGAGCGGGCTTCAGCTATGAGCCTGGCGTTTGAACGCCAGGCTAAACAAACGGCGCCGCCAGCCGGTCGACCTCCCGCATCGCGTAAGTATCCCCTTCCACCAAACGCACGCAGTCGATCAGCTGACGCAGGCCGCCCACGAAATTCGCCGCGGTACTGACCATATTGATCACGTCGATCAGGTCGTTGGGACCATATTTGATGCGCTGGCGAATCTGAGCTGGCAAACACCCCACAACCCCGTCGCGCGTGGCGCGGCTGCTCATGGCATCACACTGCAAAAGCATCTGCGCCAGGCCGCGTTTTTCTTCCTCGGTGGGACGCCTCGCCGGTGGGAGAGGCTGTACGGGCGATGGGGGTGGTACGGGTGCGGGTGCCGTCCCTGCCCGGTAGGCTGCCACGGCTGCCTGCAGCTCTGGCACAGCGGGATATTCTTTCTGTGCGATGGCAATGATGTTTTCGACCTTACCTTGAAACTGGGCCTCGGTCAAAACGCTGGACCAGGTGTTGTTGGCACGGGCATCGAAGGCAATCTGTTTGATCGAGAGGGTGCTATCGCGCGCGATGCGGCGAATGCTCGCCTCGTCGGAATAGATCTCTGCCAGGGCATCGGCCAGGGTGCTGAGGGCGGGATTGGAGGCCATGGGAACGATATCTCCTTGTGGGCAATTGGCAGCTCAACCGGCGCCGACCGGTGCCAGTACCTCGGTCCCTTGCAGCGCATCGACGAGCACGTTGACGTGAATACCCTGGTTTCGTTTGTACAACGTGCCTGACCCCGGCTCGCGCAGCAAACCACCTTTGTGATGCAGCGCCACGATCCGCCAGTCGCTGTCGAACACCGGTGAGCCAGACGACCCCTCTTCGGTATCGGTCAGGTATTGCACCCGCTTGTCATTGACGAACGCAACCACGTTGTGCGACAGTGCGATCTTCTTGGGTCCGCCCGAGGGGTGCTGGATGATGATGACTTCGTCTTTGACTTTCGGCTCGCCGCGGCCCAGGTAGAGCGAGCCATATTTGGCACGTGGGTTGCCGTCCACCGCCACGACCGTCCAGTCGTCACCACCCTCATCGTCTTTGGGCGAGGTCTTCCAGAACTTGTCCGGTGCCAGCGGGTAGGGGTCTGGCTCGTAATCGCCTCCCTCCGGGGCTTTTTCCACTCTGAACTGCGCCACGGCTGTGGCCGCCACGTCCTTACTGGCCAGGACGTGGTGGTTGGTGACCAGGTAGTTATCACCCACGAGAAAACCGGTGCCACGGCTGCCATCGGCCAGGGCGACGCGGGCCACCGCTTTGGCCTTATTGATCCCAATTTGCAGGAAGTTGATATCACGCAGGGTCGTGATGGCACCAATGATCGCTTCCAGCTTTTCACTTTCGACCGGACCCTGCCATGCGCTGGCTGGCAGATCGGGCACCGGCATGGCTTTCAGCAGGTCTTCCACCTCCATGTTGAACGCGGCAACCTGTGGGTATTCCTTGCGCACCACGGCCAGCAGCTGTGCTACCTGATTCTGCAGGCGCGCTTCCAATATGACGTTGGTCCAATAAACAGTCGGTATGTTGGATTCAGCAATTTGCCACGGTTTGAGCTGAGCCGTGACGATAATGTCCTGGATCTTGTCCTTCTTCCAGTACGTGCCAGCGAGCACATCGCGCAGGTTGGTCCAGCGGTCATCCCATGTCAGCATCGTGGAGTCCTCCTCGGTTGGGTGACGGTGACGGGCGAGGCAAATCAGTTGCAGGTAATACAGATTCTATGCTGTACGGTGGCATTTGTCAAAACATCTCGTTGTGAAAAACTTCCCTAAAATAGCACAATGGGTATATAATGTTCTCAGGTGAATCACTCACCTGGCTACCCCCTCAACCTGGCATCACCCGTACCAAGGTGCCGGGTTGGTTTTTTGCGGTGCCCCGCTGTGTCATACAAATGGAGAATACCATGAATCAGGCAATCGAAGATTTTGTCGCCTGCCGTCACCTGGCGGTGGTCGGTGCGTCGCGCAGCGGCAAGAAGTTTGGCAACGCTGCGTACAAGGAACTCAAACAGCGCGGGTTCGACGTCTACCTCGTGCACCCCGAGGCCAAGGAGATCGAGGGTGAGCCCTGTTTCGCCAACCTGGCCGAGCTACGTGGTCGTGTGGACGGCGTGGTAATCAGCGTGCCACCGGCCCAGGTGCCCGACGTCCTGCGTGACGCCGCCGCCACCGACGTACATTACGTCTGGCTGCAGCAGGGTGCTGAATCGCCCGAGGCCCTGGCACTGGCCGGTGAATTGGGTCTCAACGCTGTCGGCGGCAAGTGCATCCTGATGTATGCGCAACCGGTGCGGTCCTACCACGGCTGGCACCGCGGGGCGATGCGGCTCTTCGGCCGGCTCTAGTGGGTCACATGGCTTGAGCATAGCCATCGATGACGCTCGACCTATGGCCGCAGTCTTGGCAAGTAACCCACTACGACTCAGATCCGCTGCAACGAT
>JAYRNS010000577.1:0-3831 GCA_041912075.1 Anaerolineae bacterium | reverse complement strand
TGGTAGACGCCGCTGCCGCCCACAACGCCAATCCGGATCGGAGAAGACATACAGACTACCTTTCTGTGTGGTTTGGGTGGAGTACCGTGACAGGGATTGTAGCACAAAATGTGGGGAGTAGGAAGTGCGGAGCAAGGAGTGGAACCTACTCCCTGCTCCCTACTCCGTACTCCGAACTATGCTCCCCCAGGCGGGGGGTTGGCCGGCTGCTGTCGGCAGGGGTGTCGGAGAGACGGACGGGGAAAATGACTTCGGGCAGACCGCTGGCTGGCTCGTCGAAGATCAGACCGCCGGCGCGCGTGGGGTCGTCGAGCACTTCCTGGAGGGTGCGCACAGCGGTGCAGCAGACGTCGTCACCCAGACGGTCTAACCAATAAGCCAGGGGCTGGGTGCGGAAGAAGGTGCGCAGGTCGGCCAGGCGTTCCGCCGCACCCGGTTCGGGGTTGAACCCCATGAAACGCAGGTCCTTGCGTTCGATACGCCGGCAGATACGGAACCAGAACTTCGGCTCGACGGCCCCAATGGCCAGATACCGCCCATCGGCGCACTCGTAGACGTTGTAGCACAGGCTCGAACCGGTGAGCAGACCCAGACCCGTGAGGCTGTTCGGGCCGGCGGCCTGCAGTGGCAGCAGATAGGCCATCCACGCCATCGTGCCCGCCATGAGTGAAACATCGAGAAGCTGGCCGCGCCCGGTGTGCGTACGAGCCAGGAGCGCGGCCAGGATGGCCGTCAGCGCCGGCATGGCACCGCCGCCAATGTCGCCGATCTGCACCGGGAAGGGCGTGGGCGGACGTTTATCGAGGCCAACGCTCAACATGCCGCTCTCGGCCACGAAGTTGATGTCGTGACCGGGCTGGTGCGTGCGGGGTCCCTCCTGGCCGTAGGCCGTGATGGCACAGTAGATCAGGCGCGGATTGATAGCAGCCAGCCGCGGGTAGTCCAGCTCGACGTTGGCCAGCACACCGGGACGGTAACTCTCGACCAGCACGTCAGCGGTGGTGACGAGCTGCAGGAAGTGGTCGCGATCCTCTGGTGTGCGCAGATTGAGAGCGACGCTGCGTTTGCCGCGGTTGATGGTGGCGAAGTAGGGGCCAAGTCCATTACCGTTGCTCTCACCCATGAGGCGTGCCGGGTCACCCAGGCCGGGCGTCTCGATCTTGATGACTTCGGCACCGAGATCGGCCAGCCACATGGTCACAAAGGCACCCGGCAGGTACCTTGAGAGATCCAATATCCGGATGCCTTCGAGTGCTTGCATGCGTCAATGTCACTTTCTGGTTGGTTGGGTCCGCAAAGTCCACAAAAGAATAACTTCCCTGGTGCCCTTTCTAACCTGAAGCGCACTGGCACGATGCCGGAAGTTATTCTTTCCAGGACAGCGATACGGGCATCTGACCCAAGACAGAGGTGCTTGGGCCAGATGAAGGTTATACGCGTTCGATGATCGTGGCGGTGGCCATGCCGTGCCCAATACACATGGTCTGCAGGCCATATCGACCGCCGGTCCGTTCCAGGCGGTGCAGGAGCGTGGTCATCAGCTTGGCACCGGTGGCACCCAGGGGATGGCCGAGGGCAATGGCGCCACCGCTCGGGTTGACGCGCGCCGGGTCGGGTTCGATGTCGGCCATCCAGGCCAAAATCACCGAGGCAAAGGCTTCGTTGATCTCGATGCTGTCGATGTCATCGATGTTCAAACCGGCACGATCGAGCGCCAGACGGGTGGCCGGAATCGGGCCATCCAGCATCAATACCGGGTCGCTGCCGACGACCACGCGCGCGACCAAACGGGCGCGCGGCCGCAGATGGTAGCGCTTGACTGCGGCCTCGCTGGCGAGCAGCACCGCGGACGCGCCATCGCTGATCTGGCTGCTGCTGCCGGCCGTGATCTTGCCACCTTCCTTGAACACCGGTCGCAGCAAACCCATTTTGTTCAGTTCGACACTGGCGCGGAAACCCTCGTCATGATCGAGGGTGACGGTCGTGCCGTTTTTCATCACCGTCACCGGCACGATCTCGGTACGGAAGTGCCCGGCCTGAGTGGCCGCGGCGGCTTTGAGATGACTCTCGTAACTGTAGCGGTCCAGCGCCTCACGACTCAGGTTCCACTTGTCGGCGATGAGCTCCGCCGAGAGGCCCTGCGGAATCAGATCGTAGGGAATACCCTCATAGAACTGCTCCGGGTAGTCCGAACCCATCAGCACGCGGCTCATGGATTCGACACCGGCACCGATGGCGATTTCCATATCCCCGGCGGCGATCGCCTGGGCGGCAAAATGGATTGCCTGTTGGCTGGAACCACACATGCGGTTGAGCGTGACCGAAGGAATCTCCACCGGCCAGCCAGCGTTGAGCACCGCCAGCCGCCCGATGTTGGCGCCCTGTTCACCGATCGGGGTGACGCAGCCCATCACCACGTCTTCGACAAGACCCGGGTCGAGATCGACGCGCTGCACCACTTCTTTGAGCGGAATCGTCGCCAGCGCGACCGGGTTCAGCCCGCTCAAGGTCCCGTTCTTGCGGCCAACCGGCGTGCGTACGGCTGAGACGATGAACACATCACGCATGGTCAGCTCCTAGCCGCGGAAGAGTTCGCGTGCAATAATGGTGCGCTGAATCTGGGAGGTGCCTTCGTAGATCTGGTAGATTTTGGCGTCGCGCATCAGTTTTTCGACCGGATACTCGGCGCTGTAGCCGTAACCCCCAAAGACCTGCACGGCATCGGTGGTAGTCTTCATCGCCATGTCGGCGCAAAAAGCCTTGGCATACGCAGCCTCAGACGTGTTCTTCTTGCCATGATCGATCAGGGTGGCGGCGTGCCAGGCCAGGAGACGGCCGGCGGCAATGTTCATCGCCATGTCGGCGATCATGAAACTGATGCCCTGGAAGGCGGCAATCGGCTGGCCAAAGGCCTTGCGTTCACTGGCATACTTGACCGCTTCTTCCATCGCCCGTCGGGCCACACCCACGGCACCGGCCGCCACCGGCGGGCGTGACTTGTCGAAGACACCCATGGCCACGCGGAAACCCGACCCTTCGGGGCCGATGCGGTTGGCCGCGGGCACTTCGACGTCTTCGAAGATCACCTCGCTCGCCCAGCTGGCGTGCTGGCCCATCTTTTCGATTGGTTTGCTGGTCTTGACCCCCCACTCGCGCTCGACGATGAAGAAGTTGAGACCCTTGTGCCCGCCAGATGGGTCGACCTTGGCCAGGACTACGAAAAGGTCGGCCACCGGCCCATTGGTGATCCAGGTTTTGGTGCCGTTGAGCACGTAGCCGTCGCCTTTGTGCAGGGCGGTCGTCTTGATCCCGGCGACGTCTGACCCAGCCCCGGGCTCGGTCACGCAGTAGGCCGGCATTTTGTTGCCGTCCACCACGTAGTCGCCCAGGTACTTCTTTTTCTGCTCTTCACTTGCCCCAATGATAATGGGTAGGCAGGCCAGCTGGTTGAGCATCATCGCCGTCTGAATGCCCGAACAGGCCCAGGACAGCTCTTCGCCAACGATGCATTCATCCAGGACCGAGATACCCGGTCCACCATAGGCTTCGGGCACATTCAGGTTGACCAAACCAACCTGACGTGCTTTTTCAATGATCGGCCAGGGATATTCACCGCTGCGGTCGTAGTGTTCGGCCACTGGCAGGATTTCTTTGGCCGCAAAATCATGGGCCAGATCGCGCAGCATGCGCTGCTCGTCAGTTAAGGTAAAATCGATCATCGTTCAATCCTCCAGAACTGTGTCAGGCGCACTGCATCGAGGTAGCGGGTTGTCGAGCTGTTCGATGTGGAGAGAATGCCAGTCCATTTGCGCCCTGTATCTGTGACGCCTC
>JAYRNS010000576.1:0-5185 GCA_041912075.1 Anaerolineae bacterium | reverse complement strand
GCCAGATTCCGCGATCAGCTCCATCAGCAGGTGGGCCTCGCGGTAACTCAGGCCACCCGGAACGGGGGTGCCGACGCCGGGGGCAAATTCAGGATCGAGGGCATCCATGTCGAGACTGACGTGCAGACGTGGAAAGGCGGCCAGCCGGTCGAGGGCACGCCGGGCAACCGCGGCAATGCCTTGTTCGTCGATCTCACGCATGGTGAACACGGTCATGCCGCTCTGGCGCAGGTCGAGCCGTTCCTGGCGGTCGAGATCGCGGATACCGATCATCACCACCTGCTGCGGGGTGAGCCGGCTGCGCTGGCCGATCGCGGTCAGTTCAGACGCACCGCGTCCCAGCAAAGCCGCCACGGGCATACCGTGGATGTTGCCGCTGGGAGTGGTCTCCGGTGTGTTGAAATCGGCATGCGCGTCGATCCACAGCAGACCGGTGGGGCCGCGGCTGGCGCTGCCGGCGACGCTGCCAATGGCAATCGAGTGGTCACCGCCCAGGCAAATGGGCAGGGCATTGTCCTGCGCCGCGGCCGCAGCCCGCTCGTACAGCTCCTGGGCCACGCGGGCAATGGCCGGCAGGTGCCGCAGACCGTCCGGCGCGCCGGGCAGGGCGGTCGATGCTTCGGGTACGGGGACGTTGAGGTTGCCGGTGTCTTCGACGCCAAAGCCCAGCGTCTCCAGATGGTTCTGCAGGCCGGCATAACGGATGGCACTCGGCCCCATGTCGACGCCGCGCCGCTGCTGGCCGAGGTCCATGGGAACACCCAGAATACGAATGGTGCGATCATGCTCGCGCGCAGGTGCGTGACGCATCGGTCTTTGCTCGCTTAGCGGCCGAAATGGTGGTCCAAGATTTCTTTGAGCGAAGGCCGGCCGACTTCTTGCAGCTCGTAGAATACGCGCTGGGTAGGCCGGTGAATGGATACCAGGCGCGTGAGATCGATCGGTGTGGCCACGATTACCAGGTCACACGGTACGCGATTGATGGTTTCCTGCAGATCGGCAATTTGGGCTGCGCCGTAACCCATGGCCGGCAGCACGGGTCCGGTGGTTGGGTAGCGCTCGTACGTTTCGCGAATCGAAGCCACGGCGTACGGGCGTGGATCGATGATCTCGCTGGCTCCAAACCGGCGCGCGGCGACGACGCCGGCACCGTAGGCCATGTCGCCGTGGGTCAGGGTTGGGCCGTCTTCAACCACCAGCACACGCTGGCCACGAATGGCATCGGGATCGAGTACTGTAATTGGCGAGGCGGCCTCCACGATGAGCGCATCCGGGTTCACCGCACGCACAGCGTCGCGCACGCGGGTGATGGGCTCCAGATCGGCGGTGTCGACCTTGTTGATGACGACGACATCGGCCATACGCAGGTTGGTTTCGCCGGGATGGTAGGTCGTTTCGTGCCCGGCGCGATGTGGGTCGGCCACCACCAGCAGCAAATCAGGCCGGAAGAAGGGCATGTCGTTGTTGCCACCGTCCCACACGATCACATCGGCCTCAGCTTCGGCCGCGTGCAGGATTTCGGCATAGTCCACACCGGCGTAGACGATGACGCCGCGGTCCAGGTGCGGCTCGTATTCCTCGCGCTCCTCGATCGTGCAGTGGTAAGTGTCCAGGTCGGCGTAACTGGCGAAGCGCTGGCAGCGCTGCTGCACCAGGTTGCCATAGGGCATGGGGTGCCGCACGGCAACGACGCGCCGGCCCTGGGCACGCAGCAGGTCACACACGCGCCGCGTGGTCTGGCTCTTGCCCGAACCGGTCCGCACCGCACAGACGGCGACGACCGGTTTCCCGGCCTCCAGCATGGTGTGGTTGGGACCGAGCAGGCGAAAATCAGCGCCAGCGGCCATCACCTGTGAGGCTTTGTGCATCACGTACTGGTGTGAAACATCGCTGTAGGCGAACACGACCTGGTCGACTGCCAGGTCATGAATCAGGCTGTCAAGGGCGGACTCGGGGAAAATCGGAATGCCTTCCGGGTAGGCGGGGCCGGCCAGCTCGGGTGGATAACGCCGCCCATCGATGTTGGGGATTTGGGTGGCGGTGAAGGCCACGACGGTGTGGGTGTCGTTGTTGCGGAAATAGAGGTTGAAATTGTGAAAATCACGCCCCGCCGCACCCATGATCAGGATTCGCTGTTTCGTCATTGAAATAGTACCTCAGACCTGAATAATCGCCGCGCTGCGCTGCGCGGATTGGCAACGAACAATGCCTGCCAGCCCTGGTGCCAGTGCCGGGAGCATGCGTTGGGTGGCTATTTGGCCACACTCTTGCGGACACGCGCCGGCTTTCCCGGCTGGCCGACGTTGATGGCGCTGCCCAGCACACCGTTGACGAAGCGCGGGCTGCTGTCGCTCCCAAAGGATTTCGCCAGTTCCACGGCCTCGTTGATGATAACCTTGACCGGGGCATCCTGGGTCACCCGCAGCTCACACAGGGCGATACGCAGGATGTTACGATCGACGATAGCTACCTGTTCGAGCGGCCATTCAGGCGCATACTGGCGGATGACGGTATCCAGCATGTCCTTGTGCGTGATGACGCTGGAAAAGAGCTGGCGCGCAAACTGCTCGGTTTCGAGATCGACCGGCTCGTCTATGAGCCGATTTTCGATCACCGTTGCCGGTTCGTGGTGCACTGTATCGGTCTCGTAAAGGGCTTGCAGTACCAGTTCCCGTGCATGTGTTCGAGATTTCACCGCATTCTCCTCCTGGTGTGGCGGTCGGGAGTTTCTGCCCTGGGAGGAAGCGCCTGGTTCGAGCGTCTTCGGTCCATGCGACAGGCCAGCCGGCCTACCTGCGCTGGCCCTTGGCCTTGGGAGGCGGCGGGTTGGGCGGGTTCGCAGCCTCGTCGTTGGTGGTCAGCTCGACGTCGTCGATGTGTACGTTGACACCCCGAACCTTCATCTCGACCATGTGCTCGATGGCACGCGTCACAACGTTCTGGAGCGAGTGCGCCATTTCGACCATGTTGACCCCCGCCGCCACCACGACGCGCAGATTGACGGTGACACCGTTCTGCTCGTCGATCTCGACGCGAACGCCGTCACTGGTGGCGGTCTGGATGCGGTTAGCGGCGCGCCGCCCGCTGATCTTTCCAGACAACCGGGCCACACCCGGTTCGTTCAACACCACCTGGCGCACAATCGTGACCAGCACCTCGGGTGCCACGAAGATCCGGCCCAAGGCCGTGGTCGAAGTCTGTTCCATCGACTCATTGGCCGATCCGGGTGCCGGGCCCGGTTCTGACGATTTCTTGGTCATGTCCGTTACCCTCGACGGCTACTGCATCGCCAGACCACCGTCCACACTCAGCACCTGACCGGTAATAAAGTTCGCCCCACCCGAGGCAAAGAAGGCCACCGCTTCGGCGACCTCTTCCGGCGTTCCCATCCGGCCCAGCGGTGTGCTGGCAATGCCTTGTGCACGCATTTCGTCAGACAGCACGTCGGTCAAGGCGGTGGGAATAAAACCAGGTGCCACCGCGTTGACGGTGACGTTGCGTGAGCCAACTTCCTTCGCCAGGCTCTTGGTAAAACCGATGATCCCCGCTTTGGAGGCCGAATAATTGGTCTGTCCAGCCTGGCCAGCCAGGCCAACCACCGACGTGATATTGATAATGCGCCCGGAGCGCTGCTTGAGCATGGGTCGCAGGGCCGCCTTGCTGCATGCGTAGACACTCTTGAGGTTGGTGGTGATGACGTCGTCCCAGTCGGATTCTTTCATCATCATGATCAGGTTGTCGCGTGTCGTGCCAGCATTGTTGACCAGGATGTCAAGCCGCCCAAACTCGGCGATGGCGAACTTGATCAATGCCTGGGCCTGATCGGGGTGGCTGACATCGGCCTGAAAGACGCGCACCTCACCGCCGGCCGAGCGAATCTCGCCGGCAACCGCTTCGGCGCCGTCGGGGCTCGCCCGGTGGTTGATCACCACTTTGGCCCCGCGCTCGGCCAGGAGACGGGCGATCGCTGCGCCGATGCCGCGCGAGGCACCGGTGACGATGGCCACTTGACCGTCGAGTCTATGCATGAGCACCTGCCTCTTTCATTAAGGGCTCGTAAAAGAATAACTTCCTGCAATCTCATGGGATTTCACAGCAATTCACGGGAAGTTATTCTTTTACGATGCCTAAGTGTGCCAGCTGTTCGATTCCGGCCGGGTCACCCACGTTGAGCCGTGCCGGTTCCGGGGCGATCCGTTTGACCAGCGCGGTCAGCACCGTGCCCGAACCAAACTCGACAAAGGCGGTAACACCACCGGCGGCCATCGTACGCACTGACTGGTCCCAGCGCACGCCGGCCGTCAGCTGTTCGACAAGTTCACGACGAATGTCGGCCGCATGCGCCAGCGGCTGTGCGGTGATGTTGCTGATCACAGGCACCTCTGGCTCGCTGATCGTGACAGCGTCGAGGGCGGCGGCCATGGCACGCGCGGCCGGCGCCATCAGTGCCGAATGAGCCGCAATACTGATCGGCAGCCGCACCACTTTGCGCGCACCCGCCGCGCTGGCCAACGCCATGGCGGCGGCCAGCGCCGGCAGGTCACCGGAAATGACGACCTGGCCGGGGCTGTTGTAGTTGGCCACCTGGACGGTGCCACCGGTCTGGACAGCTGCCGCGGCGACGATTTGCTCGACGGTGTCGTTATCCAACGCCAGAACGGCCGCCATCCCGCCCGGCTGCGAGTCATCGGCCTCGCCCATCAGCTCACCGCGGCGCCGCACGAGGCGCACCGCGTCGGCAAATGACAGCGCACCGGCGGCAACCAGGGCGCTGTATTCACCCAGGCTGTGGCCGGCCACAAATCGTGCCCGCGGTAATGCGCCCAGGCTCGCCTCGGCTGCGCGCCAGGCAGCCACACTGGTAACCAGCAGCGCCGGCTGGGTGTTGATCGTCGAGTTCAGCGCCGCCTCGGGTCCGTGAAAACACAGGTCCGACAGAGCGAAACCGAGTATATCGTCCGCTTCGGCAAACGTGGCGGCGGCAATCGGGTAGGCCTCGCTCAGCGCCTGACCCATACCGACCATCTGTGAACCCTGGCCCGGAAACAAATAGGCAAACTGGTGCATGACAGCCTAAACCGTTTTCCGACGAAGCATAGCACACTTGCGCTGCATTGACATGTGGATGTTACCCGGGTATGGACCGATCCGAAGGATCGGCCACACTCTATGATTTTTTCTTGGT
>JAYRNS010000575.1:0-4143 GCA_041912075.1 Anaerolineae bacterium | reverse complement strand
GGGTGGTGTCACCACGTGCCTGCGAACCAAACATGATGATCTGCTGTGGGTCACTGGCGGCCACTATCCGTTGAATGATTTCGGCCAGCAATGTGTCATTCATTATCGCCGTCCCATTCACCATGCACGAAAGATACGAATTTGAGTGGAGCACAATTCAGATGCAAAACCATTCTAGCACGGCATGCGCTGGAAGACAAACCCTTTCATGTGGGAGCCACACCTGCGACAAGACGCTGTGCCATATTCCAGCGTACCCCGCCCGTCAGGCTATAATGACCAAAACGGTGTATAATGAGGGCCCGCAACGAAATAAGGGACGCGACTTTGCCGGTACTGTGTGGCGAATTTGCCACAGCTATTGCGTTGCGGGGCCCAAGGTGCCATTTCGGAGAGCAAGGAACGAGTGATGGAAAAACAGTATACCCTGGGGATCATCGGTCTGGGGGTGATGGGGCGCAGTCTGGCGTTGAACTTCGAACGCAACGGTTATCCGGGTCTGCCGATGGGCACTGCGCCCATGGCATACACGGTCTGGACCCGCCATCTGCACCACAATCCCGCCAACCCCGACCGGTTCGTCCTCTCGGGCGGGCACGGCTCGATGCTTCTGTACAGCCTGGCCTACCTGACGGGGTACGACCTTCCTCTCGATGAGCTCAAACGTTTTCGCCAGTGGGGCAGCCGCACGCCTGGTCACCCCGAGTATGGCCTGACACCCGCCGTCGACGCCACCACCGGTCACTTAGGACAGGGTTTTGGCAACGGCGTGGGCATGGCGATCGCCGAGGCGCACCTGGCGCAGGTCTACAACCGGCCGGGACACGCCATCATCGATCATTTCACCTATGCCATCGTCACCGACGGTGACTTGATGGAGGGCGTCGCCTCCGAAGCGGCCTCGCTGGCGGGTCACCTGCGGCTAGGCAAGCTGATCTACCTCTACGACGACAACCGCATTTCCATCGAAGGCTCGACCGAGATCGCCTTTACCGAGGATTGCGGCCAACGTTTCGAGGCCTACGGCTGGCACGTGCAGCGGGTCGCGGATGGTCTCGACGTGGCGGCCATCGATCAGGCAATCCAGGTCGCCAAACTCGACCCGCGACCGTCGCTGATCATCGTGCCCAACGTCATCGGCTACGGCCTGCCCACCCGCCAGGGAACCGCCAAGGCCCACGGCGAACCACCGGGCGACAAGGAGCTGAACGGCGCCAAGGAGGCCCTGGGCTGGCCACTGGAACCGCGCTTTTACCTGCCCGAGGCGGCGCTGGCCTTCTTCCGCCAGGCGGTGGTGCGCGGCGCCGAACTGGAAACAGCCTGGCGGCAGAAGTTCGAGGCCTACCGCGCCGCTTACCCGGAGCTGGCGGCGGAGCTCGAACGACGGCTGGCGGGCGAACGGCCCGACGGCTGGGCCGGCGGTCTGCCCGAATTCCCGGCCGACAGCAAAGGCCTGGCCACGCGCGCCACGTCCGGCAAGGTGCTCAACGCCATCGCCGACAGGGTCCCCGATCTGGTCGGTGGCTCGGCCGACCTGGCGCCATCGACCGTCACCTGGCTGAACAACAGCCCGGCGTTTGCCCCTGACTGCTACGAGGGACGCAACATCCACTTCGGCGTGCGCGAGCATGCCATGGGCGCGGTCGTCAACGGCATGGCCTATCACGGCGGTATCATCCCCTTCGGTGCCACGTTTTTGGTTTTCTCCGACTACATGCGCCCGGCGCTGCGTATCGCGGCGCTGTCGCACCTCGGGTCGATTTGGGTTTTCACGCACGACAGTATCGGCATCGGTGAGGATGGTCCGACCCACCAGCCGGTCGAACACCTGGCCGCGCTGCGTGCCATGCCCAACCTGGTCGTGCTGCGGCCGGCCGACGCCAACGAGGTGCGCGAGGCCTGGACGATCGCAATCGAGAATCGCCATCACCCCACCGCCCTGGTGCTGACGCGCCAGAACGTGCCTACGCTGGATCGTACGGTCTATGCGCCGGCCGGCGGTGTGCGCAGGGGCGCGTACGTTCTGGCCGACCTTGGCCAGGGCCAGCCCCAGGTCATCCTGATGGCCAGCGGTTCCGAGGTGGGGCTGATCGTGCAGGCCGGCCAGCGTTTGGCCGAGCAAGGTCTTGCCGTGCGTCTGGTCTCTTTCCCCAGCTGGGAGCTGTTCGCCGAACAGGATATCACCTACCAAGATACGGTGCTGCCACCCGACGTCAGCGCACGGTTAGCCGTAGAAGCGGGTGTGACCCTCGGCTGGCACCGTTGGGTGGGATCACGCGGTCGCGTCGTGGGTCTGGATCGTTACGGTGCCTCGGCGCCGGCGGCGACCGTGTTCGAACAGCTCGGTTTTACCGTCGAAAACGTCACGAAGGTCGCAGCTGAACTACTGACACAGGAGGTCATGTGAACACCGCACAACAACTCTATCAGGCGGGCCAGTCCATCTGGTACGACAACATCCAGCGCGGCTTGCTGAGCAACGGCGAGCTGGCCGGCATGGTGGCGCGCGAGGAGATCCGTGGCGTAACGTCCAACCCGACGATCTTTATGAACGCGATGACCAAGACCCGGGACTACGATGCCGGTCTGGTGCCCCTGGCCCGGGCCGGTCACACGGCTGAGGAGATCTTCTGGCAGCTGGCGATCGAGGACATCGTAGCCGGCGCCGACGTGCTGCTGCCCATGTATCAGCAGACCGGCGGCGGTGATGGTTACATCAGCCTGGAAGTCAACCCTGCGTTGGCCCACGACACCGAGACGACGTTGTCCGAAGCCAGACGGTTGTGGCAGCTGGTCGACCGGCCCAACCTGATGATCAAGATCCCGGCGACCAAAGCCGGTCTGCCGGCGATTACCGCGGCCATCGCCGATGGCATCAACGTCAACGTGACCCTGATCTTTGCGCGCCAACGTTACGCCGAGGTCATGCAGGCCTACATCGCCGGTCTGGAGCAGCGCCTGGCGACCGGTCTGCCACTGGACATGATCGCCTCGGTGGCCTCGTTTTTTGTCTCACGCGTGGACACCAAGGTCGACGGCCAGCTGACCGCCCTGATCGCTAGCGCCCCCGAGGCTACCCGTCTCCTGGGCCAGGCAGCGATTGCCAATGCCAAACTGGCCTACGCCGACTACAAGGTCGTGTTCGGTTCTGAGCGGTTTCAGCATCTGGCGGCACACGGAGCGCGTGCGCAGCGTCCGCTGTGGGCGTCGACCGGCACCAAAAACCCCAAGTACTCGGACGTCATGTACGTCGACGGGCTGATCGGGCCAAATACAGTCAACACCGTCCCGCCACAGACCCTGGCCGCGCTGCTCGACCACGGTCGCGTCCGTCCGGGCACGCTCGAAGAGGATCTCGCCGGTGCGCAGAAAGTGTTCGAGGATTTGGAGGCCCTGGGCATCTCGCTGCGTGCGGTGACGCAGGCGCTCGAAGATGAGGGCGTCAAGTCCTTCATGGATTCGTTCAGCGAGGTCGTCGCGAAGGTCGATGAGCGACGGCGAGCCGTGATCGGCTAGAGGAAGTTCCGCCTTGACAAGTCGATTGGTATCGCCTACAATACCAATGTGAACAAACCCAGGATCATCATTGACACCAGTGTTCTGGTTTCGGCCCTTCGCTCGCGCCGGGGAGCCTCGTACAGGCTTCTATCTCTGCTTGGTGGCGAGCAATTCGCACTCAGCGTTTCGGTGCCGTTGGTCCTCGAGTATGAAGAAGCCGCCAAAGGCTTGATCGACCCGGCGGCCTGGAGCGAGAGAGGCATCGATGACATCATCGACTATATATGTGCGGTAGCAGACCACCAGGAGATACACTATCTTTGGCGCCCTATCTTGAAGGATGCCGACGATGACATGGTGCTAGAGGTGGCGGTCGCTGCCAGCTGTAACTACATTGTGACGTACAACAGGACCGATTTCCACGATGCGGATCGTTTTGGGGTGCGGGTAGTAACGGCAAAGGAATTTCTTGAGGAGATAGGGGAACTGAAATGAGCGCCATCAGCCTGCGATTACCAGAATCGTTGCACAAGAAGGCACGCGAAATCGCGCGTCGAGAGAGCGTCTCTGTCAACCAACTCATCACCCTCGCCCTGGCCGAGAAGCTCTCGGCACTCATGGCGGAGGATTATCTTGAAATGCGCG
>JAYRNS010000574.1:0-2699 GCA_041912075.1 Anaerolineae bacterium | reverse complement strand
TTCGAGCGCAGTCCCATTGGCCCCAGCCAGCTGAAGGTTTTCCAGCTTCAGTTCAGTGTTACCCGTGCCTTTGGCCTTCCAGTGCAAGGTAGCCAACAGGCCATCCCCACTCGCACCAGGCGTTTCGGCTGAGCCCAGAGTGTACCCACCGACCGTGGCACCCGTGCCGCTGCGGCTGGGTGCCGGTCCCAGTGGGGCCGGACTGCGACCCGTGCTGCCCAACCAGGGCCCCAGGTCGAAACTGGTCAGCTCTACGATGGCGGCGTCGAACACCACGTCGAACTGGAAGCCAAGCACGGCATCGGCGCCCTGGATCATCACTTCGGTCACAAACTCACCGCCCGGAGCCACCGGTTCGGCCGGTGGGCTCAACGTGACTGTGGCACCGGCGGCACTACCCAGATGACTGAGCGTGCTCACCAACATCAAGGCCATGACCAGCACAAGGCCAACGCGTCGTAGGGACATTGGATAAACTCTCCTTTTCAGCCTCACGTCACACCAGCATTAGCCAGCGCGCCGCCGAAGCAGCATGATAGCCATGACTCCAACCACCAACACAGTGCCAACTGCCGCGGCCAGCAGCGGCGCCGATGTCAACAACGGCGACGGCTGGGCAACCGGGTTGTCCAG
Source organism: Anaerolineae bacterium (assembly GCA_041912075.1). GTDB lineage: Bacteria > Chloroflexota > Anaerolineae > SSC4 > Amarolineaceae > SSC4. The sequence goes on along the minus strand of JAYRNS010000574.1, from coordinate 2,066 downwards.
TTTGGTTTGCAGACCCACCGTCGTATCGCCGCAGGCACCACCATCGAACAATTCAGCGTCGGCAAATTCGTAGGGTTCCACATTCGCATCGAAGATGTCGCTAACGGCTCCGCTGAATTCTTCGGTTCCGGTACGCAGGTCCACCACAAAAGGCTTCTTGCAGTCAGCCCAATGCAACGTGAACAGCACGATTTCGTCACCGCTGACACCGGGGGGCACGCGCGTCGTACAAAAGCCGTTGACGATCACGTCGTTGGGGGTGGGTAGTGACTGCGGATCGGTGACGATGTTGGTTGAAAACCCGCAGTCCAGCGCATTCCAGGCCGGCCCCGCTTCCACGCTCTCCAGACGCCCCAGGGCGTGGTCGAAATTGAAATACACGTCCCAGGCGACCGCCGGTTTGGCACCAGGTGCCATACCCACATTGCGCGCCACGATTTGCGACGTGTTGGCGTCGATGGGAATCACATGTAAGGTGGCGGGACCCGAAGAAGCCTGGGCTGCCCGGTTTACGATCAGAAGCGTCAGTGCGATGACGGCTGTCATCCACAGGCTTACGCCACTGCGTGCCCGGAGCCGCAGCAAGGTTCGGCTGTGCTGGGAAAATAGTCTCATGAAAACCAGGATTCAGGATGACGTAGAGGTACCAGACCTGTCCCTAAAAACAACAGGGGCAGCCCCCAAGCAAGGGCTACCCCTGTCCCCACGGAGACGAAACCGATCAGTGTTTGCGAATACCGCGCAGCGCCAGGCCGGCGGCACCCAGGAGGGCAACCGCAGCGGCAGCCGTCAGGTACAGGCTGTTGGCCATCGGCGCAACGGGGCTGGCTGTCACATTGCTCAGGGTTACGGCGGTTGGATTGCCACAGGCGCCACCATCCGTCAGTGCGCCGGCTGGGAAAATGTAAGGCGTGCCATCGGGCTCGAAGAGCGAGGTGTTGTCACCTTCAGCCGTCAGGTCCACCAGAAAACCGCCAGGATTTGCCGAGCAGGACGCAGCGGAGAAAGTCAACGAGGCCACCAGCACATTGCTACCTGTCACGCGTGGACCGCCGGCGGCAGCGGTGCAGTAACCATCCAGCTGCACCGTGTTACGCCCGCCAATCGGCGGCTGCGAGGTCATCGTCGTCGAGAAGCCGCAGTTCTGGTTGATCCATGCCGGACCGGCGGTGGCCGTAATGTCAGCCAGAGCCACATTGCTGGGTACCGTGAACCAGATCGTAAAGGCCGCGGCGCCATTGCCTGCAACGCCACCATTCGTGATGCCATCGGCGATGATTTCCGTGACATTCGGGTTGGACGTAGCGCGGGCACGCAGTGTTGGGTTGCCAAGACTAAACGGGGTGGCAGCACTCACCAGCGGCAACACACCCATCAACAGGGTTAGCACCACAAGGACGGCAACGAGTCGGAACAGTTTCATGTATCATCACTCCTTCCAAGCAAAGCGATCTGCGGGTTGGTTCCTGTCTGCAACAGCACCACCGGAGCGATCCTCCAGCTTGCCATCTCAGGCGCGGTCACACCAGCTCCGAGTGGGGCCATCTGACCGCTGACCGAACCCGCTGCTCGACTAGTTGACGCACGCAGCTGTCGTGGTCGAACCGAGTTTCTGCACCACCGCCGTCACATCACCGGCGTTGATGGTGCTCTGCACCAGGTTGGTGTTGTACTGGTAGTTGGTGCCACAAGGGCTGACCGTCGCCTGACCCAGACGCTGCACCACCGCCGTCACATCACCCGCATTGATCGTGCTCTGCACACCGTTGGTGTCGTAGCGGCTGAAGACGCTGACGTTGCTGCCGGTCTGGCTCGTCAAGGCAATCAGGGCGCCGTTGATGTCGACCAGCTGAGTTTCAGCCATAGTCAACGCCGCCGACCCACAGGTGGCCGTGGGCTTGATGCTGACCGTCGCCAGCTGCCCCGGTGCTGAGTTACCCGGCGGGTTGCTCGTGCCCCAAGAGTAGGCGCCGAATTTCACCGCACCCGACGTCACAGCCTTCAGCGCCGGTGTGCCGCTGTCACCCGTCTGGAACCGCGTGCCACCGTTGGTCAGGTATGCCGTC
>JAYRNS010000573.1:0-4734 GCA_041912075.1 Anaerolineae bacterium | reverse complement strand
GTGCGCGGCTTGACGGCCGAGGAGGCACGCCGGCGCATCCTGGCCGAGCTGCCTGATTCGGCCTAGTTTGGCGCCCATTTTCGCATGAACGCCGGCCGCGCTCTGCTGCTGCCCAGGGCGCGCGGCGCCAAACGCACGCCGTTCTGGCTGCAGCGGCTCAAAGCACGCGACCTGCTGGCCGTGGTGCGCCAGCTGGACGAGTTCCCGATTCTCATCGAGACCTACCGCGACTGCCTGCGTGACGTGCTCGACATGCCGCACCTGGCCGAGGTGCTGACGGCGATCCAAAACGGTGACATCGAAGTGGTGCCGCTGGCCTCACTCACCCCGTCACCGATTGCCTCGGAACTGCTGTTCAACTTCGTCAGCGTCTACATGTACGAATGGGATGCACCCAAGGCCGAGCGCCAGCTGCAGACCCTGGTCATGCAGAGTGATCTGCTGGACGAGCTGCTGCACGGTGGGCACCCCAGCGCACTGCTCAAACCGGCGGCTGTCACCGAAACAACCGCACGCGCCCAGCATCTGGCGTCGGGTTTCCAGGCGCGCAGTGCCGAAGAGCTCGCCCTGCACCTGGCGGCACTGGGTGACCTGACGACGGCTGAAGTGCTGGCACGCTGTGCGGGGGATGGCCGGGCCTGGTTGGAAAAATTGGCATCGCAGGGACGCATCGCCGAGGTGGGGGTGCCGGCCGCGGCTGGCGTGGAGCTGCGCTGGGTGCCGGCCGAGCTGGTGTCGCAGGTCCGGGACGCCTGCGAACGGCATGACGAGGCCGCACAGCAGGCTGTCCTGCGGCGTTTCCTGCGGCATGCCGGCCCCGTGACACGGGAAACTATCCAGGCCCGTTACGCCTGGCCGGTGGCGCAGATCGAGCAGGCGCTGGAAGCCCTGCAGCGGGACCGCACGATCGTCGAGGGCTATTTCGATCCCGACCAGGGCGAGAGCGGATCGCGGCAGATTGTCGACCGCCAGGTGTTGGAGCAGATCCGCCGGCGTTCGATCACCCTGCTGCGTCAGGAGGTGCAGCCAGTGCCGCTGGCGGCCTGTGCGAGTTTTCTGCTGCGCTGGCAGCACCTGCACCTTGCACAGCGGCTGATGGGCGCTGAGGGTGTACGCACCGTCGTCCAGCAGCTGGCAGGCAGTGAGCTGCCGGGGCTGCTGTGGCTGCGTGATGTCCTGCCGGCGCGGATTGGCGACTTTCGTCCGGCGCTGCTGGATGAGCTGTGCCAGCGTGGTGAGGTCGTCTGGCTGGCACGCGGGGCCGATCCACAGCACGCGGCCGTGACCCTGTTCCCGCGCGGTACGGGCAGCCTCTTTCTGCCGCCGGCGCAGCTCGACCAGCCGGGGGAGGTCGCGCAGGCCGTGTACGCCTTCCTGAAGGAAGAAGGCGCCTCGTTTGTGGCTGACGTGCAGGCGGGGCTGGGGCGGCCAGCCGCTGTCGTGCAGCAGGCACTGGTCGAGCTGGCCCTCGCCGGCGCGGTAACCAACGACACGCTGGCGGGGCTGGAAACGGTGCAGCACTTTGCGACCGGCAGCCCCGGTACGCGTGCGCCCTTGAGTTCCCTGGAGGCCGACCTGGCGGCGCGCCGTGCCTCGGCACCGCCCACGGTGGGACGCCGGCCCAGTCCGCAGCACCTGCGCGCGGCCCGGCAGCGAGTGAGTGCGCGTTTGCAGAAAGAAGAGGACGCGCCGGCCTGGCCAGGACGCTGGTCGGTGGTGGCGCGCAGCGCCGTGCTGGGGCCGCCGCTGACGGACGAAGCGCGCGCCGAAGCGCTGGCTCATTACCTCTTGGGGCGCAGCGGTGTCGTCACCCGTGACATGGCCGGTGCTGAGGGTTTGTGGGGATTGGCCTACCCGGCTTTACAGCGGTTGGAGCTGCGCGGCGCCGTGCGGCGCGGCTATTTCGTCGCCGGGCTGGCCGGTATTCAGTATGCGCTGCCCGAGGCGGTCGAGCAGCTGCGCGAGAGCAGCACGGCAGCCGATGATGCGGTGGTCGTCGTCAACGCGACCGACCCGGTATTCGCCTGGATGGGGGAGCTCTCGCTGGAAGGGCTGCGTTGGGCGCGGGTCCCATCGACGGCGGTCGTCTGGTGGCGCGGGCAGGCGGTGCTGCTGGCCGAAGACAACGGTGAGCGGGTCAGCACGGTGCCGGATGTGCCCGTCGAGGTGGTGCGCCGCGCCCTGGAGGCTTACCTGCGCCGGCCAAATGCCCCGCACCGGCTGTTGATTACCACCTGGAATGGCGTGCCCTCTTTGGGCAGCGGCATCCAGGGACTGCTGCAAGATGTGGGCTTCCAGCGCACGCCCGCAGGGTTGGAGTGGTACCGGTCGTAGGCGTGGATCTCGATTGAGGTACGAGTGAGTTGACAGAACCAGCCAAAGGAATATACTGTTGCCATTCACGTAATCCTCATAGCCCTGGGTAGGGTAATTCAGTCGAAGGAGTCCCTGATGAGCTTCGGCGATGATCCTGGCGAGCGAGACGGTGCAGCCGGGGTTTCCATATCCCGGGCCGCCCAAGAAGGGAGAACCACCTACGTGAGCGTCACCTCCACAGACCTTCCTGCTGACCCTCAGCCAGCTCCGGCCGGCGAAGCCATCCCCTACCCGCCGAGCTTCATTGACCGGTTCACGGGCTTCATTCAGCGCCTGCCAATCCCTTATGGGCTCACGTACTTGCTTCTCTTCCTCGTTCAGAGCGCCGTGGTCCTCGTCGTCTCCTGGATCGACGGGTGGCTCCCTGCCTATCAGTTCGACCCCGTCGTGCTCGCGTTTCCACTGTGGCTCTGGGGTCCACTCGCGTTCATGACATACCTCGACGCCTTGTCGCTGCGGGTTCTCTCCGAGTTCACACCAATGCTCGATATTGCAGCTGAAACGAAGCGGCAGTTGGAATACGAATTCACCACGATGCCGGCCCGGAGGGTGAGCATCAGCATCGTTGCCTGGTCAGGCCTCTTTCTCTTGTTCTGGGCCATCACCTTTGCCCCTACCTTCGCTGCCTATGGTGCCGGGGTTCTTGCAACTTGGGCTTTCATCTTCGTGGGGTTCGTTTCGTTCGCTGTTGGCGGCGTGATCTACTATCACACCATTCGACAGCTACGGCTCGTGGGCCGCACTGTGCGCATGGCCAGTCAATTCGATCTGTTCGCACTCGACCCCATCTATTCGTTTTCGGTTCTCACTTCCCGTACTGGTATGGCCTGGGTCGCATTGTTCACCCTGACATTACTGACCTGGCCTTTGGTATCAGGCGGCATCGCAGAGCTGTTTTTGCTGATCCTGCAGATCGCCCTGGCGATGGGCACTTTCATTCTCCCTTTGCGATTCGTCAATCGGCGCCTGGTGGTCGAAAAGCGAAGGCAGCTGGCAGAGCTAGACCAGCGCGTGAAAGCCACGCTCGTGCGCCTGCATCATCATGTCGACAACCACTCCCTTCAGGAGATCTCCATGCTCAACGACGCCTTGAAGGGGCTCATGACCGAACGCGAGATACTGGCGAGGATCCCTACCTGGCCCTGGCGCCCAGGTCTGTTTGCCGGCTTCGTTTCGATCATTGTGCTCCCAGTCGTTCTCTTTGTCATTCAGTTTGCTTTGGGGAGGTGGCTGGCGGCCTAGCATCTGGATCGGCGGTGCACACGGCAAGGCCGACGCCATTGCAACTTACAGCGCAGACGAGGCAGTGCTGGATCCCGACATCGTCGATGTAATCCTCTCCTGGTTGGACACCCACAGCTGAAAGGAAGTTTCTATGCCTGGCATGATGCTTACGCAGATCAAGCCACGGGGGATCCCGTGGGGCGGCGTGGTTGTTTCGGCAGCGGTTCATCCGCACAATCCTGATATCATGGTCATCGGCACGCAGAGTGGTGGTCTCTATCGCTCTGATGATGGCGGTTGGCATTGGGAACACCTCGACAACGTTGGCCCGCTCAGCATCGCGATGGTTTCGTATTGCCCCTCAGACCCGAACATTCTGATTGCTACAACGACCTTCGACACGAGGACACGAAGAACCGGCGGCATCTGGCGGAGTACCGACGGTGGGAGCACCTGGACGCCGCCAGAGGGTTCGATTCCACCCATTACAGCGCGCTGGCCCGAACGGGTGAGCAGCAGCGCTATTTCCTGGGTGCCGGGGGTCAATACGGTCTGGATAGCCACCGACTACGGCTTGATGCGAAGCGCTGACCGTGGCGAACATTGGTCAGGGCCGATCACGGTCAATGCTGGCGGAACCGGTTTTCCGGATATCTGGGACTCGCGCATGGTGCCCGATCGTCTGTTCTCGGTGCTGGCGCTTGACGAGAATCATGTAATCACGGGCGGCGCAAGTGGTTACTACTACACGCGCGATGGGACAACCTGGAACAGAAGCACTGGCGCGCCGAACGCGTATGGTGTCCGCGGTCTGGCCGCTGCACCGGGCAACCCGCGCCTTCTCTTCCGTGTCGATTTCACAACGGCATATCTGCAGTATTCCACAGATCAAGGCGTTTCCTGGGAGAATTTTCCTCAAGATGGCCTGGCGGGTGGTAATGCGGGGCCATTTGTCAAGACCACCACATCCTGGCGCGGCTACCCTTTCTTCGAACTATACTATGGTGACGGCACCAGCCTCAAACGAGCCACCCTATCGGCGATCGATTCGTCAGAATGGAAAGAACCCGCCCTCACAGTCTGGGAGACAGTTACACTGCCGCACAGCGACCCATTGGATATCGCGTTCCACCC
>JAYRNS010000572.1:0-3994 GCA_041912075.1 Anaerolineae bacterium | reverse complement strand
TTGGCCCTCACCTGCGCGGGCACGTCCGTGGCTGCGGCCTGGTCGGCGGCGGCTTTGAGATCGGCCGGCTGTTTGCTGCTATCGCCGGCAGCCGCCATGACCGCGGCAAACACCGCCAGGGCACCGGGGTCGGCCGACGGCAGCGAGAGCACGGCCTTGGTCTGGCCACCCGCAATCGAGGGATCCGCGTGGAACAGGCGGACGACGACAGCTTTGCTGCCGCCGTTGAGGAAAAAGTCGCTCACCGCATAACCGAGTGCGTTGTCGAGCCACAGGCCGCCGAAGATGCGGTCGAAATCGGCATAGCTGTTGCAGACGACGGGTTGGTTGACCGGCCCGCGTTTGGCGCGTCCGATGAAACCAGTGGTTGCCGTGTCCACGGGGGTAATGGTGCGTACATCACTGGCGACTTCCTGGATGTACACGCCGGGGTAGGTGACGCGTGGTTGAACGAGCATGATATGACCTCTTTTCTGTGGAGTCGAGCGATGCCCACGTCACACGCAGGCGCAATCACCTGGGTGCCAGCCAGGGTTATTCCTCGTCGTCGGCTGCCGGTTGCCCTCGTTGGACAGGGAGTGATCTGTCAAGTTCGGTCTCGATGAAGGCGGTCATGGCTTGCAGGCTGCTAAACCCGCGACGCGGCAGGGATCGCCCGATCTCTTCGAGAGAAAAGCGCCATCCCTGGTTCGTGTCGTCTTGCCACAAACGCAGAATGAAAGCCCGATAGCGTGAGGATGGATGGTCGCTCACGCGGGTGCACCGGGATCTGTAGACAGGGCAGTGTCCACGATTTGCCTCCTGCCCGGACAGTATGCACCCTGACTCTTCCGAGATTCTTCGGAAATTGTCAGTATTCTGCCCATAATTCTTCGCAAACTGTGAAGTATAATACGGAGGTCCATACTGCAGGACCGTCAAAAACGGTGGGTCCACGGTCAGTTTGGAATCTTTTTTACAAAACTGATTCCCTTTGGCCCCTGCCGTCGCATACACTGATAAAAGGGTTCACATGGCAGACACTATCCAACTCAGCTTGCTCGGTTCTATTCAGGTACTTCGTAACGGTGCTGCGCTGCGCGGCTTCGAATCGCGCAAAGCGCTCGCCATGCTGTGTTATCTCGCGCTGCGTGGGCAGCCGGTGTCGCGCAGCCACCTGGCCGATCTTTTCTGGCAGGATAAGTCGGAACGCCGCGGCCGCGGCAATCTCAGCCGGGTGCTGCATAACCTGACGTCACTGCTGCCAGGGTGTGTACAGGCCACGCGCGAGACGGTGGCGTGGGCGCCAACAGGCGACTGCTGGTTGGATGCCAGTGTATTTGGCAGCCTGGCCGCGCGTGCCGATGCGCCGTCACTGACCTCGGCGGCCGAGTTGTATCGGGGCGATTTGCTGAGCGGGCTCTATCTCGATGACTGTCCGGAGTTCGAAACGTGGCTGGCATCTGAGCAGGAACTGTGGCGGCTGCGCGTGGCGCAGGTGTTGGAACAGATCATTGCCGTGCACCGTGATGAGGGCAACTACCGGGAAAGTTTGCGGTATGCGGCGCGCTGGGTGTCGCTCGATCCGTGGCGTGAAGAGTCACACCGCACCTTGATGCTGCTCCTCGCGTTGAGTGGGCAGCGTTCGGCTGCCCTCAAACAGTATGCGACCTGCCAGCGTATCCTGGCCAGCGAGCTGGATGTTGCGCCGGCTGAAGCGACGACCCGGCTGTACCAGCAGATCCTGGCGGGGGAAATTCGGGCACACCGCACCATGCCAGAACCCGCGTTGACCGCCGGCGCCGGCAGTGGCCGCCAGTCCGTACGCGCCATGGATCTGGCCCAGGTGATCGACCGCCTGGACCAGCCAGAGTGCCGCTTGCTCAGTCTCGTGGGGTCTGACGACCGGAGAATGGCCGAGCTAGGCAGACAGGCCGCTACGAACCAGGCCTGGCATTTTCGCGATGGAATATGTTTCGTAGAGGGCACAACGGACGCCGAGCGGGCGAATGCTATCGGTGCGTTGGCCAGTGCTCTACACGTAACGGCCCAGGAACCGGTGGCACTGGCAGGGGCTATCTTTGCGCATCTACGTGATCGCGAGATGCTGCTGTTTTTCCCCACTTTTGCCAGCCGCCCGCCCAGCACCGGGTTGCTCGAAGACATCCTCAAACGTGCCCCGCACGTCAAGATCCTGCTGGCGGCACACGAACCGGTCAACAGCTGGGCTGAGTGGATCTACGACGTCTTTCCTGCCGATGCGCTATGAACGGCAGGTCTCGCCAATTCTCATCCACCCATAGCTACCAATGACACACGCCACACCCTCGTCCATATACCAAGCCGCTCGTGAGGCCAATGGCCTCATGTTTTCCACAAGAAACCCCGCAGCGAGGATTCTCTTGGTAGAATCAGCGCGAATTGGCACGTATTCGCAATTGAACGACCATGAGCGGGCACTTACGGCAAGCCGGCCGCACCCGCAGCCTGGGGCTGCTGACTGGTGACCGCGGCCGGTTTGCGGTATAGATCGAAATAGGCAATGAACGCGATCGCCACATAGGCCAGGGTCTTCGGAATCATCAACATGCCTACGATGGGTGCTTGCTGGACGAAGAAAATGACCGGTGCGTAACAGGCGTACGACACCAGGATCATGCTGCCGATCCAGGTAAAGGCACGGTCGTGGCTGGCGCGGGCGTCACGCAGGATCAGGTAAGCCACACCCAGTCCTTGCAGCATCAGCGGCAGATTACGAATGATACTCCACGGCTGGGGTGGCACGACGCTGTTCCACGCATTGGCTGCCGGAATCATCAGCAGCAGCCGCACGCCGGCCGCGGCCAAAAGGAGATAGGCAAACCAGTTCAGCGCCTTGTGAAAACGCGCCTGCCAGATGAACACCATGAGGACGTAGAAGAAGGTGACGGTGATGGCAGTCGCCAGGGCACCCAGACCCACCAGGCCCAGGCGCGTGCCCGCCATGTTGAGGGTGGCGTTCAAATCACCCTGTGCGTAGGCCAGCACGCGCAACCCCACGTGCCCCGTGTCACCCAGGGCGAGCAGCCCAAAGGCGGTGATAAACAGCCTGGCGACGGTGCGGTCCGCCGGCGCCACCACCGGGAAGCGGCGGATCATGACAATCACCAGGCTCCAAATGACGACCAGATACAGCACATTGAATACGATCTCGACCCACATACGCATGGCTTCGGACATCGTCTCGTGTATCCTTCACATCAGGTTACGGCCGCGCCGCACGCGTGCCGCGCGGCAATTATCGCAGAATCGTCGCCGTGCGAGTATGATCTAGATCGTATTGGAGGTGCGTCTGGCGCGGGGGGAGAGGCGCCTAGGTGGGTTCGCAATCACTCCCGGTGAAGCAGCCCACGGGCACATCCCCCAGGGCGCGGCGCAGGTCCGCGGTGTGCAGGATAACAGCCACACCCCGCACCCCGGAACCGAGCGAAACCTCAGTTTGGGCGAGGACCGATTCATCCAACAGAATGGGAACCGGGGTTGGCAGTCCAAACGGGGCGACGGCTCCGATCTGGTAACCAGTCACGGCCAGGACCTCCTCGGCGGTTGCCATCGTCAGTCGCGACTGACCCAAAAAACGACGCAGGGCCGGCCAGGCGATTTGCTGCGGGCCAGCGACGAGCACCATCGTGTACTGGTCTTCGCCAGTACGGAACAGGATGCTGCGCACCACCTGTTCGGGCGTCTGGTCACGCTCGCGTGCGGCCTGTTCGAGCGAATGCACCGGACCGATATGGCGAAACACCTGGTGGGGGATACCGAGCGCGGCCAGCGCAACCGCCACGGGCGGCGCTTCCGCGGTACGTCCTGATTCACCTGGCATGCATGATCTCCATGAGAATGCGGTCTGCCGATTTTCGACAGACCGATTATAATGTGCAGCGTGAAGCTGTCAACATGACGTAATCAGCAAACCATCTCCCCATCCAGGAGCAACGCATGCCTCACCACGCGACGTCCGCACCCCAGCCGGTCA
>JAYRNS010000571.1:0-2910 GCA_041912075.1 Anaerolineae bacterium | reverse complement strand
GGCGGCAATGTCAACAGCATCAACGGCAGCTGCAGCACCAGCGGTCTGGGTTTCAACGTGGCGGTGCGCAACGTGCTGGCGGGTGAGGTGCGCCTGGAGAACAGCCAGATCCTGTCCGAGCGTTACACCTGTAACAACTGGGCGGCCCCCGACTACGGTCTGTACGTCAACAACGGGCACGTGACAGTCAAGTACACCCTGATTGCCAACAATGGCAGCACCAGCAATGACTATGCGATGTACGCAACCGGCGCCAGCAGCACTGTCAACTTCGACGGCAACGTGGTGCGCAACAACGTGCGCGGTGTGCAGCTCACCGGTGCCGGCGCGCAGACCTTGCGCAACAACGTGATCATGGACAATCAGCTGGGGGGCATCACCATCGGCGCCAGCACGACCGCCCAACTCCTGCACACCACAATCGCACGCAACGGCGGTGACGGGTTGAACGTGGCCAGCGGCGGGTCGACCGCGGCGACCAACACCATCCTGGCCGATAACGTCACCGGGGTGCGCGTCAATGTGGGCGGCGCGGCGACGCTGGTACAAACGCTGTGGGACGGCAATACCACCAACACGGTTGGCACGGTCAGCCAGAGCGGCAATATCAGCGGTATTGCAGCCTTCGACGTGGACGGTTACCACCTCGCGCGCTACTCGTCGGCGATTGCCCAGGGGGTGGATGCCGGCGTCGTAACCGATATCGACGGGCAGACCCGCCCACTGCCGGCCGCCACCCACCCCCACCAGGGGGCGGACGAGTATGTCTAAGGCAATGGTGAAGAGTTCGTCTTAGAGAAGATTGCCCTGACGCCGCGCTGGACCGCGCCAGGCAATATCCCTGGCGGCACGTTCCTGCAGAGTTATCTGCTGCGTTACCAGTACGGCAGCACCATCCCGAACCCGCCGCCCCTCAACGTGTCGATCACCGACACCCTGCCGGTTGAACTGGGTCTGGAAAACGAGGACCACTACCCCGCCATGAGCTTTGCGCAGAACGGCCAGAACCTTTCCTGGCACACGCAGCAGCCGGTGACGGTCGGCCAATCCGGGCAGATCGCAATCGACACCCGCTACGACAACCCCGTGCCCGGTACGGTGCTGACCAACACGGCGACGCTGCGCGCCGGCACGAACGAGATCACCAAGTGGGCGGTCACCGAAGTGCCGATTGTTGCGCCGTTGATCGTCGAGCCGGGCAGCGGCGAGCTGTGCGCCGGCCAGTACACCGTACGCGGCCTGGCCCAGCCGGGTATGACCGTGCAGCTGCGTATCGACAATGTCTTGCTGCTGCAGGTGCAGGCTGATGCGTCCGGCCAGTACACGGGCACGCTCAACTACGCTGGCACAACCCAGACGAACCTCACCACCCAGGCGTGCACCGCGGGTGGTCAGTGCAGTCCGGTCAGCACCCCGGTGACCCTCAAACCGCCGGTGAGTTTCTGGTGCCCGCAGCGCTCGCATTGGGAAGGCACGCCGGCGGTCGGTCCACTGGCTGGCCAGCACCTCGACTTCCGCTTCCGCGACAACACCGGCCAGTACTCGAGCCAAAACTGGCGTATCCCCGGCGTCTTCGGCTTCTGGAATACGACACTGCACCTGCGCGCGTGCAACTGCCCGGTGGCTTCGGGCACGACGGCGCCGCCCAGTGCGGTCTGGATCATCGCCGATGGGACGCGCTACGATCCGACCGGCGTCTTTCCCGACTACACCTTTGCCGTCACCGGCGCTGCTCACACGGTGGTGTTCTGGGCGCAGTGTGGGGCCAACCAGGTTTCGTCGTCGGGACACATTCTCATCGACCCGGACGGGTACGTGTTCGATGTCACGCAGGGCTTCGACCCGAACGACCCGACGCTGCATGCCGTCGCCGGGGTCACCGTGACCGCCTACATCTCGGATACGGCATGGGGTGGCTGGGTGCCCTGGCCGGCGCAGGTGTACAACAACCAGGTCAACCCCCAGGTGACGGGTGCCGACGGCTATTTTGCCTTCTTCACCCCGCCCGGTGATTACTACCTGCAGGTCGACGGCAAACCGGGTTACCAACCCTGGCGCAGCCCGGTGATCCACGTCGTCGACGAAATCGTGCACGTCAACGTGCCCTATACGCCCTGGTCGAACACGACGGTGGACAACGTGCTGCTGCGTGACGATGGACCGCAGCCAGCCGTCGTCACCGTCACCGTGGGCAGTGCCGTGGAGTGGCTGTCCGAGCTCGATGGGCTGGCACCACCGGCGGTGCTGGCCGCGCAGACCGAAAACCCGACGCGCCAGCCGCTCAGCGCGCTCAACCCGATCAGCTATACCGTGGGCTGGGATGGCGGCATGCTGCCCCCCGCCCACGTCTACCGCCGGCAGATGGACAGTCCGGGTCTGTACAGCTACAGCGACGGGCTGGGGCACCAGGGCCAGGTCTGCGTCGCTCTGCGTGAAGACGTCACCGGGGATGGTCGTGTGACTGTGCTGGACATCCAGGCCGTGGCGCAGGCCTGGCGCACCTTGACGCCGGGTATGGACATCGACCAGGATGGGGACGTCGACATCGTCGACACGATGCGGGTGGGGGGCGGGTTGGGGTGGCAGTGCGGGGTTTAAATAGATCACCAACGGTGTCGGGCTCGCTGCGCGAGCCGGACACCTTCATTGTTTGACTTTGCCACACCATGGGGTATACTTGCCAGTTGAGGTATACCCATGGCCGTAAATCCTTTCAACCCTATGGTCGTGCAGAGCGACCACAGCGTGCTGTTGGAAGTAGACAACCCGCAGTACGCCGAGGCGCGTGACGCCCTCGCGCGGTTTGCTGAACTCGAGAAAAGCCCCGAACACATCCACACCTACCGCCTGTCGCCCCTTTCACTGTGGAACGCGGCCGCCAGTGGACTCAACGCCGAGTCGATCGTCGCC
>JAYRNS010000570.1:0-4891 GCA_041912075.1 Anaerolineae bacterium | reverse complement strand
CGTGTGCTGGCACAGATGCTGCGGCGCCAGCTCAATACCCCGGTGACGACCAGTGCGGGTCGTCTCTTCGATGGCGTGGCGGCCCTGCTCGGTCTGCACCCGCGCGTCAGCTACGAAGGGGAGGCAGCACTGGCGCTGGAGTTTGCGGCCAGGCCCTATGGGATGGACGCGTATCCGGTCGGTCTCGTCGCCGTGCCCCCAGACGCGCGCGGAGCGTTGCCTGCCAGCCCTGACCGGCCGGCACTGCACGTCGACTGGGCGCCCACACTCGAAGCCATCGTGGCCGACTTGCGTTGCGGGGCGGATCGGGGTATCATCGCCGCACGGTTCCACCAGGCGCTCGTCGCGGCCATCGTCGCCGTCGCCGAGCACGTCGATGCCGGCCGTGTCGCCTTGACCGGCGGCTGCTTTCAGAACCGCCTGCTGAGCGAGCGGAGTCTCAAAGCCCTGCGTCAAGCGGGTTTCGAGGTTCTGCTGCACCGGCACGTGCCGCCCAATGATGGCGGCATCAGCCTGGGGCAGGTGGCCGTCGCCGCCGCCCGCGTCGCCGGTGGTGGCTGACCGCCGGGGAAAAAGAAAATAGGCCCTTTGCCGGGCTGTCACCAACGATGGAGTGGTGTCATGTGTCTGGGTGTTCCTGGAAAAGTGATGACGATCGAGCCCGACCCCCTGGGCATGACGATGGGCAAGGTCAACTTCGCCGGCATTGTCAAGGACGTCTGCCTGGCTTATCTCCCCGATGTCCAGATCGGCGACTATGTGGTCGTCCACGTCGGTTTTGCCATCAGCCAGGTGGACGAAGCAGAGGCCAACCAGGTTTTCGAGTACCTGCGTGAGATGGGCGAGTTGGGCGAGCTGACCATCCCCCAGCCGGAGTAGCGGGAGGTGCGTGATGCGCTTTGTCGATGAATACCGCAACGAAGCCGACGCGCGCAAGTTCCTGCATGCGATCGCGCGCACGGTGACACAGCCCTGGACCATCATGGAAATCTGCGGCGGGCAGACACATACGCTGATCAAATCGGGGATCGACCGCCTGCTGCCCGAGGCGATCACCCTCGTGCACGGCCCCGGCTGCCCGGTCTGTGTGACACCTCTGGAAATGATCGATCGCGCGATCGTGATCGCGCGCCGGCCCGAGGTGATCTTCACGTCGTTTGGTGACATGCTGCGCGTGCCCGGTTCGACCACCGATCTGCTCAGCGTCAAGGCCGGCGGCGGTGATGTACGCATCGTCTACTCTCCATTGGATGCGGTCAAGCTGGCACAGAAGCACCCGGACCGCCAGGTTGTCTTTTTTGCCGTCGGCTTCGAAACCACCGCCCCCGCCAACGCCATGGCAGTCTGGCAGGCCAGCCAGCTGGGCCTGGCCAATTTCGCCATTCTGTGTTCGCACGTCCTCGTGCCGCCGGCGATGGCGGCCATCCTCGGCTCGCCGAGCAACCTGGTGCAGGGCTTTCTGGCCGCCGGCCACGTGTGTGCGATCATGGGCTACGAGGAATACGAGCCGTTGGCCGCAAAATACCACGTGCCGATCGTCGTCACCGGCTTCGAGCCGCTGGATCTGCTGCAAGGCATCAGCATGACCGTGTCTGCGCTCGAAGCGGGCCGTTACGGCGTCGAGAATCAGTACGTGCGTGCCGTCCGTCGTGAGGGAAACGTGCCGGCCCAGAGGCTGGTCAACCAGGTCTTCCAGGTCACCGACCGCGCCTGGCGCGGCATTGGGACAATCCCACAGAGCGGCTATCGCCTGCGGCCCGAATTCGCTGCCTTCGATGCCGAGCAGCGTTTCCAGGTGGGCGGCGTGACCGCACAAGAGTCGCCGCTGTGTATCGCCGGCCAGATTCTTCAGGGTCTCAAGAAGCCCCACCAGTGCCCCGCGTTTGGCACGCTTTGCACACCCGAACATCCCTTGGGTGCGCCGATGGTCTCGGCCGAAGGGGCCTGCGCGGCCTATTACCAGTACGGACGTGTCTCTCTCCAGGTCGAATCCCATGCCTGATCCGGTGGACTTCATGACCGGGCTGCAGTGCCCGATTCCCATCAGCGACTACCCGCACATCCTCATGGCGCACGGCGGGGGCGGCCGCCTGACGCAGATGCTCATCGAGCGGATGTTCGTGCCGGCGTTTGCCAATGCGACCCTGGAAACGCTGCACGACGGTGCAGTGCTGCCGGTCGGCGGGGCGCGCGTGGCCTTCTCCACCGATTCGTTCGTGGTCAGCCCGCGTGTCTTCCCCGGCGGGGACATCGGCTCGCTGGCGGTGCATGGCACGGTCAACGACCTGGCCATGTGCGGCGCGCAGCCGCTGGCGCTCGCGGCCGGTTTCATCCTCGAAGAAGGACTGCCCATGGCCGAGCTGTGGGGCTACGTGCAGTCCATGCAGCAGGCCGCCGCGGCCGCTGGCGTGCCGGTGGTCACCGGGGATACCAAGGTCGTCGACCGGGGCAAGGGGGATGGCCTGTACATCAACACCACTGGCATTGGCCTGATCCCCGCGGGTGTCCACGTCACACCCACGCGCGCGCGGCCAGGCGACCTGATCCTGGTGAGCGGCGCCATCGCCGTGCACGGGATTGCAGTCATGTCGGTGCGCGAGGGCCTGGCTTTTGAAACCACCCTCGCCAGCGATTCGGCCCCTCTGCATGGGCTGGTGGCCCAGGTGCTGGCGGCCGGCGGTGAGCACGTGCACGTCTTGCGCGATCCAACCCGCGGTGGCGTGGCCAGCACACTCAACGAGATTGCGCAGGCCGCCGGCCTGGGCATGCGCCTGGACGAGGCCAGAATCCCGGTGTGGGACGAAGTCCGCGGGGCGTGTGAAATCCTGGGCCTCGATCCCCTGTACGTGGCCAACGAGGGCAAATGCCTGGTCATCGTGGCGCGCCCGGCGGCCGAAGCGGTTCTGGCTGCGCTGCAAGCACATCCGTTGGGCCGCGAAGCCGCCGTGATTGGCGAGGTCGTGGCCGATCACGGCGGGCGCGTGGTGTTGCGCAGCCGCGTTGGCGGCCAACGCGTGGTGGATATGCTGGCCGGCGAGCAGCTTCCACGCATCTGCTGACACAAAATCATCCCCAGACCTGTTTTATCTCATATGCGACCCTGTGAGAATCCGCTATACTCCTCGTGATGCATTTCACACGCTAACTACAAGATAACCGGATTCTTGTTTGATGAGGAGTCTCACTATGTCGTCAAACGCAAGTGGCACGGGCAGCGCGTCGTCGGTTGCCGGTGTTGTGATCGACGGGCAGCCGGTCCACGCCCGGGTTGGGGATTCCATCCTGGACGTGGCGCGTGCCAATGGCATAACCATACCCACTCTTTGCCACCTGGATGGCCTCAGCGATGTCGGCGCCTGCCGGTTGTGTATGGTCGAGATGCAGGGTTCGAACAAGCTGATCCCTTCGTGCGTGACACCCGTCAGCCCGGGGTTGGAGGTCAGAACCCAGTCACCGGCACTCACCGCCTATCGCAAAATGGTGCTGGAGCTGCTGTTTTCCGAACGCAACCACATTTGTTCGGTGTGCGTGGTCAATGGTCACTGCGAGCTGCAAACTGTGGCGCAGCGCTGCGGCGTCGATCATGTCACCTACGCCTATGCCTGCCCGCCCCTGCCGGTCGATTTCTCCCATCCGCGCTTTGGCCTGGACCATAACCGCTGCATCCTGTGCTCACGCTGCATCCGTGTCTGTGCCGAAGTCGAAGGCGCACACACCTGGGGTCTGCAAGAACGTGGCAGTCTGACCATGCTGATCGCGGACCTGGCGCAGCCCTGGGGCGAGTCGTTGACCTGCACCAGCTGTGGCAAGTGTGTGCAGGTCTGCCCCACCGGTGCCTTGTTCGAAAAAGGCAAGGCGGTGGCCGAAATGACCAAACGACCCGAATTGATCTCAGAACTGGTGCAGAAGCGCCAAAGGAGTCAGGCATGACGAAACCAACCTTTGCCACGGTCTGGCTCGATGGCTGTTCGGGCTGCCACATGTCGTTCCTGGATATCGACGAGCGCCTCATCACGCTGGCGCAGCTGGTCGATATTGTTTACAGCCCGCTGGTCGATACCAAGGTCTTTCCGGAGCACGTCGACATCACGCTGGTTGAAGGTGCGGTAAGCAGCGAAGAAGATCTGGAGAAAATCCAGCACATCCGTGCCCACACCACCACGCTGATTGCCCTGGGGGACTGCGCGGTCACCTCCAATGTACCGTCGATGCGCAATCCGTGGGGTCCCGACGCAGTTCTGCGCCGGGCTTATGTCGAGAACGTCGGCTACCGGCCGTTGATCCCCAACCAGGTGGTACCGCGCCTGCTGCCCAAGGTCATTCCCATCCACCACGTGGTGACCGTTGATCTGTTCATTCCAGGCTGCCCGCCCTCGGCGGATACGATCTTCCACGTGCTGAGCGAACTGCTCGCCGGCCGCACGGTGGATGTATCTGCCCTCACCCGGTTCGGGGCTTGACGGGGCACACACGTTGAGGAGACAATCCCATGCCACAACAGATTTTGATTGACCCCGTTACCCGGATCGAAGGACATTCCAAGATCACCATCCAGCTCGACGATCAGGGCGAGGTGCAGGACGCGCACTTTCACGTGACCCAGATGCGCGGGTTCGAGAAGTTCTGCGAGGGGCGTCCGTTCTACGAAATGCCCAGCCTGATGGAGCGCATCTGCGGTATTTGCCCGATCAGTCACCTGCTGGCTTCGGCCAAGGCGTGCGACGCCCTGATGGCCGTGCAGATTCCGCCCACCGCCGTGGCGCTGCGCCGCATTCTCAACCTGGCGCAGCATCTGCAGTCGCACGCGTTGAGCTTCTTCCACCTTTCCTCGCCCGATTTTGTCTTGGGCCTGGACGCTGACCCCGCGGTGCGCAACATCGTCGGTCTCCTG
>JAYRNS010000569.1:0-4807 GCA_041912075.1 Anaerolineae bacterium | reverse complement strand
TCCGCACCCAACATCGAGCCCCATTCGGCCATGGGTGGCTGGGCGCCCAGACCCAGAAATGACAGCGCGGCCGCCTCCAGCACGGCGCCGCCAATACCCAGTGTCGCCGCGACGATGAGCGGGGTCAGCGTGTGCGGCAGGATGCTGCGGAACAGAATCCGGCGCGGTGGCACCCCCAGGGCGCGATCTGCGGTTACAAAATCGAGCTCCTTGACCGACAGCACACTGGCGCGGCTGAGCCGGGCGTAGGTTGGTATCGAGACGATACCGATCGCCAGGAGGGCATTGATCAGCCCTGGACCGAGCACGGTGACGATGGCAATGGCCAGCAGCAGACTGGGAAAAGCCAGCAGCACATCCATGACACGCATGATCGCGTTATCGGTCCAGCCGCCGGCATAGCCGGCCACCAACCCCAGGAAAGTACCGATGAGAAGGGCAAAGCTCACCGTCGTGAGGCCAATGACCAGCGACACGCGCGCCCCGTACACCAGGCGGCTGAACAGGTCGCGCACGTTGCCGTCGACGCCCATCAGGTGCTGCGGCTGGTCGGCCGGGCAGCCCAGGAGGTGGATACACGGCGGTGCACGCATCCGAATCGGCTCCACGCCAATCAACACCTTGTTCGGCTCGTAAGGTGCAATCAGCGGTGCAAACACAGCGATCGTAATGAGAAAGGCGAGAATAGCCATGCCCACGATGGCTGACTTGGTGCGAAACAACGTGTACAGCGCCATCCGCCATGGGCTGCGTGGTGGCCGGGTAAAAACCTGTGGAACGGGTGCCGCGGTAGTGGTCGTCATGGCAGCATCAACTCAAACGGATCCGTGGATCCAGGAAGGCGTACAGGATATCGACAATCAGATTTAGCAGCACGAACACAATCGCAATGATCAGCGTAATCGCCTGGACGATCACATAATCGCGGGCCTGGATGGCATCGAACAGCAGGCGTCCCATACCGGCCAGGTTGAAGACCGTCTCGGTCAGCACGGCCCCGCCCAACAACGCACCCAATGACAAACCGATGATCGTCACCACCGGCAGCATCGCATTACGCAAGGCGTGCCGGAACACCACCCGCAGGTCACGCAGCCCTTTGGCCCGCGCCGTGCGCACGTAGTCCAGCCCCATCACCTCCAGCAGACTGGAGCGCGTCATGCGCGCAATGATAGCCAACGGGATGGTGGCCAACGCAATCGCCGGCAGGATGAGGTGCATCATCACGTCCCACAGCGCCACCCAGTTACCGGTGACAAACGTATTGAAAATGTACATGTTGGACAGAAAATTGACGATGTTATGCCAGGTCCCTTCGGACCCCTGCACGTGCCACACCTCGGTGAGTGGCGGGATGGACAGGCCGGCTGTGATGCGCCCGGATGGTGGCAGGCGCAAAAACGTGTTCTTGAACGTGAGCGCAAAGATATACTGCAGCATCAAACCAAGCCAGAAGACAGGCATGGAGACGCCGATGTTGGCCAACACCATGGTCGTCACATCGATGGCTGAATTGCGCCGGTACGCGGACAAGATGCCCGCCGGAATGCCCACCAGGATCGCCAGGCTCAGCGCACAGGCTGACAGCTCCAGCGTCACCGGCAGGCGCTCGATCAACAGCTCCACCACGGGGCGGCCGTAACGGATCGAGTTACCCAGGTCACCCTGCGCCAGCTGCTGCAAATAGCGGATGAACTGCACTGGGATGGGCTGGTCCAGACCATAACGGATGATAAAGGCGTCGCACAGCTGGTCCGTAGCCCGCTCGCCCAGGATTGCCCGGCAAGGATCACCCGGCAGAAGGCGCGACAAAGCAAACGTGACAAACAGGATGCCAAAAATGACTGGAATTGCGGCGACGATGCGCCGCAGAATGTATTGCGTCATGAACCGGCGCGGGCCAAATGATGTTGGGGTGAGTCAGGATCGGGTACCGACCCTCTCCATGGACGACCGCCAAAACGAGCAGCAATGGTGGCGATGGTGGGAGGGGTTCGCGCCGAGGGTGCGAACCCCTCTCACACTGTTTTTGCCAGGTTATTTGCCGGCTCCACCCAGCCACTTGGTGGAGATTTCGTCGTACTTGCCGGAGTCCTTGACTGCCTTCAGCCCTGCATTGAACAGGGCCGTGAGGCCAGTGGGATCACCCTTACGTACGACCACACCATAGAATTCATCGGTAAAGGGCTCGCCAACCATCTTGAGCTTACCTTTGAACGTCGCCGAATTCAAGACGTAATCGGCGGCCACGGGTGTGTCGACGACGACGGCGTCGATATTCTTGTTGGACAGGTCGAGCATGGCCAGGTCGATGCTGTCGTACTCTTTGAGCGTGGCACCGTTGATTTTCTGCACGGCAAACGCGCCGGTCGTACCGATTTGGGCACCGATCGTTTTACCGCTCAGGCTGTCGGGCCCCGTGATCCCAGTTTCGTCACCGCGCACCACGACGATCTGACCGGCATTGACGTACGGCTCCGAGAAGTCGTAGGTTTGTTTGCGTTCGTCGGTAATCGTCACAGCCGACATGATGGCATCGTAGGCCCCACCTTCGAGTCCGGCAAAAATGCCGTCCCATGCGGTATTCTTGAACTCAACCTGGAAACCCTGGGAAGCGGCAATCGCATTCATCAGGTCGACGTCGAAGCCGACGATTTCTTTGGTGTCGTCGACGAACTCCATCGGCGGGAATTGGGCATCGGTAGCAATGACGAATTTTTTGGCCTGGGGCCCGGTGGTCGCCGGGGCTGCTGACCCACAGGCCGCCAGCGCGCTCACCAGCATGACAACAACGACTGCCAGGCTCACGATCTTGAAGGATCGCATGTTTCTTTCATCTCCTTGGGCAGCATATTCCCTTCACTTGCGAAGGGATTTTGAACGGCAGGGGAGACTCCAGTGGATGTGGGGGGGCACAAGCGGTTAGCACCTGTGCCCCCACCGGGAATCAGATTACTGCGCCGGCGGCGCGTTGAGGAAGCTGCCAAACAGGGCGTTGAAGTAGGTAAACGTCCCTGTGCGGCCCTTGTGCAGCGGGTTCGCTGCGTCCCACTGCAGTGCGTAGCTGGCTACGACGTCGGTCGCATCCAGGGCGCTGCCGTCGTGGAACTTGACGCCGCTGCGCAGCTTGCAGGTCCACTCGGTCAGGTCGGTATTGGGCGTGCAGGCCTCGGCCAAACCGGGCTGCACGGCCGTGCCACCGATCTGGTAGGACAGCAGCGATTCGTTGATCTGCTCGCAGGCACGCAGCGACTCGCCGTCCTCTTCGTCCGCGCAGAACAGGCTGATCGGCTCGGCGTTCTGCATCCACACCAGCTGCGAACGATCGCCCGGGGTCATGACCGAGAAGTTCTCGTTGCTCAGCGGGCTGGAATGCGCACCTTCCACGTCGGCCTTGAATGCCGTTGCCGAGCCACCATGGGCCACCGGCACCATCGGCACGTGCTCCTTGATGAGGTTGTTGGCTTCGGCGTACAGCTTATTGCGCTCAGCCTGATCGGCCAGCGATGCGGCCTGCTTCAGTACCGCCCAGATGTCCGGGAAGCCGTTGCCAAAGTTGGTGGGTGCTGTCTCACCGAAGTGGTAGTCCAGGAAGTTGGTCGCATCGGGATAGTCGGCGCCCCAGCCCAGCAGGAACATGGGCAGCGCACCGGTCTTGGCCGTGTCAAGGAAAGCGCCCGACTCCATGACGTTGATTTCGACGTCGATGTTGAGGTTTTCCTTCAACTGGGCCTGGATGTCCTGGGCCACCAGGGCTGGCTGCGGCAGATAACCACGCACCACGTCGCGGTAGGAGAGGGTGGTCTTGAAACCATTCTCGAAACCGGCCTCCTTGAGAAGCGCCTTGGCCGCGGCCACATCGAATTCGTACCACTCGTCACCCTCGCAGCCACCGGGGATGGCGCACGGCGTGAAGTGAGTGGCGACGATCGATCCCTTGGGATAGAAGTTGTCGACGATCCGCTGGCGGTCAACGCCCATGGCAATGGCCTGGCGCACCTTTTCGTTGTCGAACGGTGGCTGCATGTTGCTTAGGCCAAGGTAGAAGGTGTTGAGCGCTTCGCGCGGGTAGAGCTTCAAGGCGCTGTCACCCTCGATCACGGCAAAGTCGTCCGGGGTCGGGTTGTCGATCCCGTCCACGGTGCCGGCCTGCAGCTCAAGCAGACGTGCCGCGCCTTCCTTCTGCCACTTGAAGACCAGCTCTTGACTCTTGGCCTCGTCACCCCAGTAGTCCGGGTTGGCTTCCATGACGATGCTGTCGCCCTGGACCCATTCCTTCAGCTTGTACGGGCCCGTGCCGATCGGCTTGGTCAGCAGGTCACCCGTACCACCCGAGCTCGACAGGTACTCGGACGGATGGATGGCAAACGCGGAGAAGGCCACCTTGGAGGGGAAAGCCACGTCAGGTGAACAGAGCGAGAACTTCACCGTCAGGTCGTCCACCGCTTCGATCGACAGGAACTCACCGCCGTAGTCACAGTTGGGTGCCGCCACCTTGGTGGCCGTCGAGGTCGACGCTTCGGTCGGCGCGGTCGTGCCATAGCCGGTCTGCACGGCACCCGACTTGAGGTCGGCCGCCAGCTTGTCCAGCATGGCCTTGACGTCGGCCGGAACCTGGTCCTCGAAATCGTGGAACGGGGCCAGCCCCGTCGCACCAAAGTAGTTGCCGCCCGGGAACTTGCCCTCGTTCGCCATCTGCGCCAGCTCGATGACGCCTGGCGTGATCAACTTCATCGCACTCGACACCAGACACGGATGTGCCGCCGGCACCGTCTCCCACTGGTCGGTGTCCACACCGATGCAGAAG
>JAYRNS010000568.1:0-1888 GCA_041912075.1 Anaerolineae bacterium | reverse complement strand
TCCTCGCGGAAGACGTGCCATTTTCATTCGCCGTGGCGTCAGCCCGGCATGAAAAATCCGTTGCCGGCATTCGTGATGGATGGCATGGCAGCCCAACGTCTCTAAATTGACAACCGGTCACCTGGTGGCTAGAATTATACCACTTCAGAAGGAGGATCGACCAATGCGTTGGGTTTCGCCAATCGTTCGTGCTGCCGCGTGACGCGCATTGATCCCAACGAGTTGTAGACCAGTTATTACTATTTTGCTATTGATCAAGGCCATGGGTGCGCGGCGCGTCCATGGCCTTTTTGTGTCGACACGGTGTCGCACCCAGGTCGTGGCACGGGTCGGGCCCAGCCTGCCAGGAGGCGGCTGATGCTACAGGTGAGTAACGTTCATAAATCCTTTGCCGGCGAGACTCTGCTCGATGCCGTATCGTTCACCATGAACCGGGGCGATCGTTTTGGCCTGGTCGGTCCCAACGGCTGTGGCAAGACGACTCTGCTGCGCATCATTGTGGGCCAGCTGCCGGCTGAGGCGGGCGCAGTTCGTCTCGGACCGGGTGCGGTGCGTGCCGGGTACCTGGCGCAGGCGCTCGAATACCCGCCGGCTGCCACCGTTGCCGAAACGCTGCAGCTGGCTGTGGCTGAGGTGGTGGCGGCTGAAAAACGGCTTGATGAGCTGGCAATGGCGATGGGGCAGGCGGCTGGGGAGACCCAGGCCGCACTCCTGGACGAGTATGGCCGCACCCTGGACGATTTCGAGCAGCGCGGTGGTTATGGAGTGTCCGCGCGTATCGATGCGGTGCTGACCGGTCTGGGCCTGGCCGGTCTTGATCGTGCCACACCCGTGTCGATTCTGAGCGGTGGCCAGAAGACGCGTTTAGGTCTGGCTCGGCTGCTGTTGACCCAACCCGATCTGCTGTTGTTGGACGAGCCGACCAACCACCTGGATATCGAAGCTTTGGAGTGGCTGGAGCAGTTTCTGCGTCACTACCCGGGTGCGGCACTGGTCATTTCGCACGACCGGGCTTTTCTCGACAATGTCGTCAATACGATCCTTGAGATCGATCCGCAGACGCACAAGCTGCGGGCGTTTCCTGGCAACTATACATCGTACCTGGAAACCAAGGTGCGTGAGCGTGAAAAACAATGGGCAGCGTACAAAGATCAGCAGGAGTACATCCAGCGGCTTGAAACGACGATTGGCCAGAAAGAGCGCTATGCCCGCGACATCGAACACGGTACGATCGACTTTGCCGTGCGCAAGGTCGCCATGGGTATCGCGCGGCGGGTGGTGGTGCAGCGTAAGCGGCTGGAACGGCTGCTGGCGTCTGAGGAACGCATCGACAAGCCCGCGCTCAGCTGGCAGATGAAACTCGATTTCGGCCCGGCAGCGGAGAGCGGCCGCGAGGTCGTCGTCTTCGAGGACGTGGCCATGGGTTTTGGCGACGTCGAGCTGTTCCACAACGTCAACCTGGTTCTGCGAGCCGGTGACCGCATTGCCCTGGTGGGGCCCAATGGCAGCGGCAAAACCACCCTGGCGCGCCTCATTACCGGGGAACTGACACCCACGCGGGGTCACGTACGGCTGGGCAGCGGCGTGCGTCTCGGTTATTTTGCCCAACAGCAGGAGTCGCTCGACCCCAACAGTACACCCCTGGCGACGATCCGCGCCGTCGCGGCGATGGATGAAACCGCGACGCGCAGTTTCTTGCACTTCTTCCTGTTTGCCGGTGACAGCGTGTTCACGCCGGTGCATCTGCTCAGTTTTGGCGAGCGCGCACGTCTGGGCCTGGCCCGCCTGGTCGCCCAGGGGTGCAACTGTCTGGTGCTGGACGAGCCAATCAACCATCTAGACATACCCTCGCGCAGCCGTTTCGAGCAGGCGCTGGCCGCATTCGAGG
>JAYRNS010000567.1:0-3253 GCA_041912075.1 Anaerolineae bacterium | reverse complement strand
GGGCTGTGAACGGCATAGAGCAGCCGTTGGTCATTCTCGTTGGTCTTCACAACCGTCGCACTGGCGCCAGCCGCCACCGCCAGACCGGTTTCACTCACGGTCCAGACAACTGTGTTGGCGCCGTTGCGAATATTGAACGCGCTCGCGCTGTTGTTGTCCTCGTCCAGGTCAATCTGCACCACATCGTTGCTGTACAACAGAATGTCGCTGCCGGACAGGCTCGGCTCTGAGTAGATACGGCCATCATCCTCGGCGCCGAACCCACCCAAGACCAGGTCCGGCGCCACGTTGCTGCCGCCCTCTGCGCGCACGCCGCCCCCGCCGTCTATCAGGTTACGAAACCATCCGCCGAAATGACCCGCGGATACTGAAACCGCGTGCACACCGTCCCAGCCTGCCGCGCCCACGTCCAGGCCATGGGCGCCCGTTGAGTACACGTACACGCCGTCGCCGCCCGCATTGCTCACGGTCAGGCCGGAGTAGCCTGCAGAGTTCACGTACACGCCGTCCTGAGTAGCCGAGGTGATAATCAGGCCCATGCCGCTGGTGTTGCCTAACACCAGCGGTGCATATGCGGGCGAGCCGAAAGAACCAGTCAGGGTGAGCGGATTGTTGTTCCCCGTCCACGTCTGGCCGAGGTGGGTGTGGTTGTTGTCGCTGACGAAGGTGCCGTTCTGGTTCCAGTGGCCGGCGGTGAGCTGGATATCGGTGACGGTGATACTTCCGTCCTGGTTGGCGTCGCAGGCCGGATCGTAGGCCGCGCCAGGCATGCAGGGGCCGGCCAGCGGCGCAGCCGCCGCGGTCGGTGCGAGCAGTCCCAGGATCAGGATGAGTGCGATTAGCCTGCGGGTTTTCATGGATGTCCTCCGGGTTCAAATGTGGTGCAAGCAGTGCGCAAACCGCGCGGGGAATGGTAGGGTACAATCGGGCACGCCTCTAGGCGCGTGGCGTTCCAGCGGGTTCTCGCATGACGCCGAGCGCCGGTGCACTCTCGGTGACAACCCTGCCGCTGAAATCCTTGCATCATGGCGCCCTGGCCGTCCTCGATCGCGGACAGCATGCCTCGATCGAGGACGGCATGTGGGGTCGCTATTGGGGATTGACCAGGACCCAAACCAAACCTTCATTTACGGCTTCCAGTGCCACGCCCAGCACAGGCGCACCCTCGATCACGAGCATGCCCTCGATCGTACGGGTTTGCAGCGGTCGTACCTGGCCATCGGCGGCCGCGGTCAAACGTGTGCCGGCGGTGATGGTGCTTTCGCCGGGCGCCACCTTCACCTGCATCGGTCCGCTGTAGACGATGGTGACGTACTCACCGGGCTGGGCTGCGCCTTCCCGCGGCACCAGGCGTTTGCCGGTTTCGCTGGGCCGGTGTTCTGCTTTCGTCACCAGTTCGGCCCGCCCCGCCACCACGCCGACGGCCGCCTGGCCCGGCTGGGCGGGAACGACCTGCCACAACGCTGGTGCGGTATCGAAGTCGGTGGCGGTCACGCCCTGCACGCTCACCACGTCGCCAGGCTGCAGGGTGCGTTCCCCGGCGTTGACGGCGAAGTTGGCCTGCCGGCAGCCAACGCAGTTCCCCTGGACGAAGATGTCGCCCCAAAAGTAGCCGCCATATAGATTACCGTCGGCATTGACGCCATTCCCTATCGCACTCCACACTTCTACACCGTCGCTGCCCGCATCAGTTACGTATACGCCCTGGTGGGTCGACGAGCTCACAGACAGGCCAGTGCCGCCTGACCCCAGCGAATAGAAGCCAGTGGTGGAGGTATTACCCGCGAAGAAACCCGTCGGCGCATTCTGGACATGTACGCCGGTCAACGCGGACGAAGTCACACGCAGGCCATAGCCGCCTGCCGAATTCACCGTCACGCCGTTGTTGTCGGCCCGGCCAACGTACAGGCCGTCACCCTGGGCGCCGGCGACCTCGAAGCCGTTCGATGCCGTTGAGGCTGTGGCGGATGACGGGGTGCCCGCAGCACCCACGTAGACGCCGTCTTGAGCCGCGGCGTTTACGACCATCCCATAAGCACCCGCCGTGCCCACGTAGATGCCGTCGATCGCCGCCGAGGTAACGACGAGGCCATGGCCAGTGCTGTTGCTCAGTAACAGCGGCGCGTAGTCCGGCGCAGCGAACGCCCCCTGGATTTTCAGCGGATTGTTGCTGCCCGTCCACGTCTGTCCCAGGTGGGTGTGGTTGTTGTCGCTGACGAAGGTGCCGTTCTGGTTCCAGTGGCCGGCCGCCAGCTGGATATCGGTGATGGTGATATGTCCGTCCTGGTTCGTGTCGCACGCGGAGTCATAGGTGGCCCCGGGTACGCAGGGGCCGGCCAGGGGTGCGGCGGCCGCGGCCGTGGGGAGCAGCAGGCCCAGGACCAGGGCCAATACGAGCAGTCTGTGGGTGTTCATGGCAGTCCTTCTGACGCAAGTGTAGTGCCTCAAGGGTGGCACGAGCTGGCCACCCATCGGTCAGAAGGATTGTAGCGCATAATTCGTACCTTCGCTAGCTTCATCATGGCTACTGCGGGTTGACCAACACCCAGACCAGACCAACTGTGACGGGTTCCATGGCCACCCCGATCACCGGGGCGTTTTGTGGTGGTTCTGCTCAGCGACGAGGTGGGCGTGCTGCTCCGCGAAGGCGTCCGAGATGTACTTCAGGAAGATCAATCCGAGAAAGAAGTCATTCGTCAATGGTGGAATGTCGGAATTGTAACACGTTACCGCCAGGACGCAACCTCACATCTGGTTGGAGATTCCGCCAGAGGAACCTCCTTGCACTGGCCGATGCAGAGTTTGAAACCCCAACACAGCCACATTAACGACCCACATCGCCCCGGTAAAAACGAGGTAGTAGACCACCAGTGATACCCCCGTCAGTGTCAGAGGTGTGAAGATTCTCCAGAACGCGATGAGACTCACGTGCATGAGCATCGCCACGAATAGACTCCCGGTCCGGTCGTAGCCCCACACCATGAAAACCCTGTAGGCCGGCAGCCACGTAAAGAGGACCGCGGGCATGAAGATGGCCATCGGGAGCGATCCGTTGGTCGAGGTCGCAGTGCTCACCCCGTAGACCACAGGGAAATTCCACACCCCGACGATGAAACCTAGGATGAGCCCTGTCTTGAGAACGCCGTGATGCAGCCTCATCTTGGGTACAGCGAACCCCGTCCAGCCGAGCTCCTCAAAGATGCCGACCATGAGCCCTGCTACGAGACTGAACTGAAAAAGGAACACCTTGTCG
>JAYRNS010000566.1:0-4120 GCA_041912075.1 Anaerolineae bacterium | reverse complement strand
TGAAGTTGTTGTGTTTGACACCCGTGTAGAGCAGGGCGATGCCAATGCAGTATTTGCTGAAACCAGTCGGATGAACGCTCAAGCGCCGCATCTGCTGGATGAAATCGGAGTGCCGGTTGATCCCTGCCTGCTTGACCTCGGCAATTGCCACCCCAGGCAGCCACGCCGTCTGGCCGGCCCGGCCAAACCGCAGGTCGAGGTCCAGGGTCAGCCGCTCGGTAAAGCCTTTGCTAACGAGCGTGATACGCGTGAAGGTGTTCCACAACTTGGGCTCCAGCGTGCGCGTGTCGAACGGCACGTACGCGCCAACAAAGCGACTGATTTCCGGCGTGAAGTGCGTGAGCAGGTTGTGCGTCTCGATGCGCCGTTTGCTCGTGCGGTCGTTGGTCGTTTTGACCTTGACCTCCATAAAGGAGCGATGGGTGTCGACGTACCGCCGGCTGCGGACCTTGTAACGGACCGGCCGGCCGGCGTGGTGACGCATGTACAGGGCAAAATCAGCCGTATCGAAATAGAGCGTCTGGTAGGGGTGGACGCGCACCTGCTCGATGTCCAACACGCAGTAGGCCTCGTCCAACACCGCCAGCGCGGCATACAGCTGGCCTGCCGTCAGCACGTACTTGGTGTCGGTGCGATCCAGCAGCGCTACACCGTCCAGCTCACCCAGCCCAATGGGCTCGAAGTGGCCCAACAACCGGGCAAAATCGCCACTGTGCGGGCTGCTCGGCGCTAACCCGCCCACCGGCGATACGTCCCGAGCCGGCGGTATCACCAAACTTGAGGCAGCGAGTTGATATGGCATCATCATCACATCCCTTCCATTCCTTTGCTGCATACCTGTCAACTGAAGCATACCGCCTATGTGTTTAGAAGTTGTGTGCGAGTCGTGTGGAAGAAGTGAGGGGGTTGGGGACTGGGGATTGGGGGATAGGGGTCAGGGGCTGGGGATTAGGGGTTGGGGCTGGGGTTCAGGCAACCCCTAGAACCTAACCCCCAGCCCCTAAAACCTAACCCCCAACCCCCAATTTACGGTCTCACGCCCAACGTCAACGGCACCACGACTTCTTTCCCATTGCGCAGCACCGTCAGTTGTATCGTCTGCCCCGGGCCGGTGTTGAACACCAGGTAGCTGTTGAGGTCGGCAAAACTCTGGACCGCTTGCCCGTCGACCTTCACGACCAGGTCACCTCCGCGCCCGGTTTGCGCATTGGCGGCAATCAGGCCGGCCCGGTCGGCCGGTCCGCCCGTGGTGACGCTCACCAGGTACGCGCCCTGTGTCTGCGGCAGCCCCAGCTGCGACTGGTCGCTCAGGCTGATTTCGTCGTCGAAGCTGGCGCCGAGGTAGCTGTAGGTGTGTTTGCCTTGAGAAATAAGATCAGGCACAATGTGCGTGACGGCGGCGACCGGAATGGCAAACCCGACGCCCGAGTTGACCCCGGTCGTCGAGGCAATCTGCGAGTTGATGCCCACCACCTCGCCGGCCAGGTTGAGCAGTGGCCCACCCGAATTGCCCGGATTGATCGGTGCATCGGTCTGAATGACACTGGGCAGCGAATAGGCGGTGCGCGCATTCTGGCTGCGCT
Source organism: Anaerolineae bacterium (assembly GCA_041912075.1). GTDB lineage: Bacteria > Chloroflexota > Anaerolineae > SSC4 > Amarolineaceae > SSC4. The sequence continues at coordinate 2,537 of JAYRNS010000566.1, read as the reverse complement.
GCGAGCGCAGGTCACGGTCCAGCCCGCTGACGATGCCCATCGACATCGAGCCCTGCTCCCCAAATGGATTGCCAATCGCGACCACGAATTGGCCGACCTGCAGGTTTTGGCTGGCCAGCGGCAGTGGGGTCACGCCCGCCGGCAGGCTGGCCACCTTGAGCACGGCCAGGTCGCTGTCGGTGTCGCTGCCAACCAGTGTGGCCGACATGCGCTCCCCGTTGGCAAACACGACCTCGAAGCTGCTTCCGCCGGCCACGACGTGGTTGTTGGTGACGATATGGCCGTCCTTGTCATACACAAAACCGCTGCCGCTGCCGACGTTGGGCACGATGATGTACACCACGGCCGGGTTGGCCGCCCGGTACACCTGCTCCAGCGTGGCTTCCAGTTCGGTCGTGGTCGCAGTGGAGGCGGCATTGGTCAGGTTCACCGGTGTGGTTTGCTGCGTGGCGATGGCCTCTTTGACGAGCTCGGCGACGCGTGAGGATTCGAGCGCCGTCAGTTGTTCACTCACGATGCGGCGCACCGTCGCTTCGAGTGTACCGGGGTCGGGGGTAGCGACCGCCACGGGCTGCTGTGCCTGCACCTCAGCCACGACGGTGGCGACGATGCTGTTGGTATCGACATTCTGTACCGTCGTCGGTGTCGCCGTCTGCGCACATGCACCCAACACGAAAACGGTCGCCAACACCAGGGCGACCCGCGCCAGTTTCGATGGTTTGTTCATGGTTGGATTGTCTCCACTCGGAAGAAGTTGAATCATACACAAGACATGTACTTCAGATTGGCTGCGGCCAGGGATTCAGCATCCGCAGCCGGTACGGTAACTTCGGACACGCATCACCACGGGTGGTATGCCACGCCTTCCCTGGACCGTGATCCTATGGTGGTAAAGATAGCAGGGAGTTGTTCAGAAGATGTGAAGAAGGGGTTAGGATGGGGAGTAGGGGAGTAAGGAGTACGGAGTAGGGAGCAGGGGACCGGAGTTGGGGATTGGGATTTGGATGGGGCCAAATCGGCATCACTGCGTGGGAGAGCGTTTGACCGTCGGGCATCGGTGTTGTACAATTAAACTGCTATCCCGGTACCAGTGCAGGGGGCGTTCTCGGTGCAATGGCTTGGTTTTCTGCGCCGATTTTAGCGGAGCAATAAACGTGCATGGCACCGAACAACCGCCCTGCGCTGGCACTGACGAGACAACACGGAGATCGAAATATGTATGGTGAGACAACGGCAGACGCAAATTCCGAGAGACGCTACGGTATCCTGGAGACTGACTTGGGGCCGTTGATCAGCGAGAGCCGGGTGAGTGTTTTCGATGTCATGGATGCAGACGATGCCGGGGACTCGTTGTACGACATATGTGCCACGTTCAACTTGACACCACTTCAGGTGGAGACCGCTTTGGCATACATCGCCCAGCATCGCGCAGCCCTGGCGCCGCAATTGGATCAGATTCGACGCGAACAAGCAGCTAGAGAGGAATTCTATCGCAGCCAGGCTTCCGAAGTTGAGAAGCTCGTCGCCGAAAAACCAATGACACCCAGACGCGCAGCAATCATTAGTCTGCGCGAACGCGTTAGCGCGCAATATGGCGAGGACTCGCATGCAGGTCGTTCTGAGTGACCATAATTGCGAGGGACAGGCACGTGCGATATTTCGGACGCTCGCACACAATGGCTACCTGGATCTTATGCCCTTGGAACTGCGTCTGTTTGCCGACGTTGGATTGGCCGAGGACATCAATGACGAGGATGTCTGGCGATTCTGTCAGCGCAACGACTTACTTCTGCTCACTGGCAATCGCAAGACCACCGATGGTCCACACTCCCTTGAGATGGTCATTCGACGTGACGCCACACCACACAGCCTTCCAGCAATCACGATTAGCAGTCTGCGACGTGTTCTCAATGATCCCGATTATCGGGACAGGTGTGCCCAACGACTGGCTGAGATCGTGTTGGACATCGATAGTTATCGGGGCCTATATCGAGTGTACATTCCTGGTTGAGGCGGTCACTGCATCATGACATACGCCGGCGAGCCATTCTCAACCCTGACGGCCGACCTGCACCGCGCACTCAGCCAGTACCACCAGGTCGGCAGCCAGGCGAGCCCGATCGGTTACCTGCTGCTCTTCAAGATAGCACGCCGCGCCAGCAGCACCGACCGCCAGGCTACCAACCAGGTCCTGGTCACCGCGGTGCGCACACTGGCTGCCCTTTACCCGCGCGATGCCGACGTGCTGAGTCTGCGCTTTTTCGACGAACAGCCCGTCAAGATTGTGGCCAACCAGTTGAATCTGGCCGAGGCGACGGTGCATAAGCGCCAACAGCAGGCGATTCAGCGCCTCGCCGACAGCGTACGCCAGTCCGAGCTGGCGGCACGCGCCGCGCGCACTGCGGCCATCGCCGAACGGATCTGTCGCAGAAGGTTGTAGGTTTCCGGCATCCCGCGATCCGTCTCCTCGATCATCGTCGACTACGACCGCAAAACATCAGGTCCGCCCGCGAAAAGCCTGGCGCGATGCTGCATGT
>JAYRNS010000565.1:0-1911 GCA_041912075.1 Anaerolineae bacterium | reverse complement strand
TCGGACCTGTTCTATGCCGGCATTCGACCGGCGCTGAACGTTGGTATCTCGGTGTCACGTGTGGGTGGGGCGGCGCAGACGAAGGCGATGAAAAAAGTCGCTGGACGCCTCAAGCTGGAGCTGACGCAGTTTCGCGAACTGGCCGCGTTTGCCCAGTTCGGTTCCGACCTGGACAAGTCTACGCAGGCCCAGCTCGATCGTGGCCAGCGTCTGACCGAAATCCTGAAACAGCCACAGTACGAGCCGGTTTCGCTCGATGACCAGGTCATGGTCATTTTTGCTGCAACGAACGGTTTCCTGGACAAAGTTCCGGTGACGGCCGTACCGCGTTGGGAGCAGGAGTTCCTGCGGGTGATGGACACCCAGTATCCTGACCTGGGGCGCAGCATCATGACCAGCAACGATCTGGACAACACCACCGCCGACCGGCTGCGGCAAGCGATCGGCGATTTCAACGCCAGCTTCACACCGTAGAGCCAGGGAGACACTGCCGTGGCAAACGACCGTGAGATTCGACGGCGCATCAAGAGTGTCAAGAACATCGCCCAGGTGACCAAGGCGATGGAGGCCGTGAGCGCATCCAAGATGCGGCGTGCGCAGGCGCAGGCGCTGGCTACGCGTCCGTATGCGGCCAAAGCCTGGGACATGCTGACTTTTCTGGCGCGCTTACGCGCCAGCCAGGTCGACCTGCAGCCACTCCTGCAGGAACGTCCCGAACGGCGCGTGCTGCTGGTGTTGATTACATCGGACCGTGGTCTGGCCGGTGGCCTGAATGCTAACATGCTGCGCGAAGCGATGCGTGCCATCCACGCCTGGGAAGATGCGGGGAAAGAGGTTGGGCTGGTCGCCGTCGGCCGCAAAGGGCGAGACTTCATGCGCCGCTACGGCCCGCACATCGAAGCCGAGTTCATCAGCGTGGGTGACAAGCCGACCAGCGGGGCGATGGACGTCCATCACGTGGGCGCCGATGAAGCGAGCGTCGTACCGATTGCCCGGGTCATTATCGACGACTTCACCGGCCGGTCGTACGATGCCGTGTACATCGGATACATGGAGTTCATCAATGCGGTTGTACAGCGCCCTACCATACGCAAGATCCTGCCCATCATCCCGGAACAGCTACCGGTGGCAACGGCGACCGACTATATCTTCGAACCGAACGCCCAGGCAATTCTGGGCGTCGTGTTGGAGCGCTTCACCGAGGTGCAGATTCTGCAGGCCCTATACGAGGCGATTGCCAGCGAGCACTCGGCACGCATGGTGGCCATGCGCAACGCCACCGACGCCGCCAACGACCTGATCGCCGACCTGACGCTCAGCGCCAACAAGGCGCGCCAGGAAAAGATCACCAAAGAGCTGATGGACATCGTCGGTGGTTCGTCTGCCCTGGCCCAGGCGACGGCATAACGGTTACACGCCCCGCGCACGGGCGATCTCATCTGGAGGAGACGTAATGGCACAAACTAGCAACGGCAAGCAGGCGCACGGCACGGTACTGGCCATCGTTGGCCCCGTCGTGGACGTGGAGTTCCCACCGAACGAACTGCCGGAAATCTACGACGCCGTCCATATTCCGCTGGAAGACGGGGGCACGTTGGTGTGTGAAGTCCAACAGCACCTGGGTGGGGATCGCGTGCGCACGGTGGCGATGTCAAGTACGGACGGGCTGCGCCGCGGCATGACAGCCATCAGCACGGGTGACCCGATTTCGGTGCCGGTGGGTCCCAACACCCTGGGGCGTATTTTCAACGTCCTGGGACAGCCTATCGACCTGAAGGGTGACGTCGAAGCGACCACGCATTACCCGATTCACCGCCTGGCGCCGTCGTTCGTCGAACAATCGACACAAACTCAACTTTTCGAAACAGGCATGAAGGTGGTGGACCTGATTGCCCCCTTCACCAAGGGTGG
>JAYRNS010000564.1:0-3185 GCA_041912075.1 Anaerolineae bacterium | reverse complement strand
GTGGGCGCCCAGTCGACGTGCAGTGCCGGCCGGTCAGGGCTGGCAGGCAACGCTCCGCGCGCGTCTGGGGGCACGGCGACGAGACCAACCGGATACGCGTCCATTCCATAGGGCCTGGCCGCAAACTCCAGCGCCAGTGCTGCCTCCCCTTCGTAGCTGACGCGCGGGTGCAGACCGAGCAGCGCCGCCACGCCGTCGAAGAGACGACCCGCACTGGTCGTCACCGGGGTATTGAGCTGGCGCCGCAGCATCTGTGCCAGCACACGACGCTCCGCCGCGGCGAGGGCTTGCAGCGGCGGCAGGTCGTCCATCTCGAACGCGGCGTCACCGTAAAGCTCCCACAGCAGCGCCAGGGCGATGCGCGCCGGGGCGTGAATGGCCGCTTCGCCGCCGGGCAAGCGGAAAGGACGTAACGACGCGACCCGCGTAAAACCCGCCGCATCACCCAGCAGGAATTCGCCGCCCCACACCGTGCCATCGCTGCCGTACCCCGTGCCGTCCCACGTCACGCCGAGCGCGGGACCGTCCACCTGGTTCTCGGCCAGGCAGGCAGCGAGGTGCGCGTGGTGATGCTGCACCCCCACCAGCCGCGCACCCTGGGACCGTGCCCACTGCGTGGCGTGATAATCCGGGTGCAGATCGTGCGCAATCACCACCGGCTGTACGGCGTAAAGACGCAGAAAATCATCGATCACCCGCTCGAACGCATCGATGGCCTGCGGCGTCTCCAGGTCGCCAATGTGTTGACTGATAAACACCTGGCGGCCAACGCTCAGCGCAACCGTGTTTTTGAGCTGGGCGCCCACCCCCAGGATGACCGGCAGGTCCTGTTTGACCAGGACGGGCAGCGGGGCAAACCCGCGCGCCCGGCGCAGCAGCCGCGGCCGGTCGTCCAACACCCAGGCCACGCTGTCGTCGGCGTGGCGCACGATGGGACGATCGTGGACCAGGAAAAGGTCGGCGATCGCACCCAGGCGCACCACCGCCTCCTGCTCGTCGATGCAGATCGGCTCGTCGCTGAGGTTGCCGCTGGTGGCCACGAGGGGAAATTCGACCGCGGCCAGCAAAAGGTGGTGCAGCGGTGTGTAGGGTAGCATGATGCCCAGCGTGGGATGACCCGGCGCGATCGACCGGGCCACGCCGGCATCGGGCCAGCGCGGCAGCAGCACGATCGGCGCCTGCGGGCCGGTCAGCAGTGCGGCCGCGGCCGGCGTGACCTGGCACAGCTGGTGCGCCTGCGCCAGGTCACGCACCATCAAGGCGAGCGGTTTGCGCGGCCGCTGCTTGCGTTCACGCAGCCGGGCCACCGCGGTCTCGCTGCGTGCATCGACCATCAAGTGAAAGCCCCCCAGCCCCTTGACAGCGACGATCTGGCCGGCCGCCAGCGCTGCGGCGGCCGCGGTCAGCGCGGCCGGGCCTGTCGCCAGGTTGGCGATCTCCACGCGCGCGGCGCTGACGGCATCCGGCGCCGCGGTCACCGTCGCCTGCCACAGGGCCAGCTGGGGCCCGCAGACCGGACAGGCGTTGGGCTGCGCATGAAAGCGGCGGTTGTGCGGGTCTTCGTACTCGGTCTGACACGCCGGGCACATCGTGAACCGGCGCATGGTCGTATTGGGACGGTCGTAGGGCAGCGCTTCGACGATGGTGAAACGTGGTCCGCAGTTCGTGCAGTTGGTGAACGGGTAGGTGTGGCGGCGGTCGCCGGCGGCGAAGACTTCAGCCAGGCAGTCGGGACAAGTGCCCAGATCCGGCAGGACGAGTGCGGTAGGCGCACCACGGTCTTCGCTGTGCCGGATCGTGAACCCGCTGTCGCCGTTGGCCGGCAGCCAGGCCGTCGTCAGCGTGTGGATGATAGCGGCCGGCGGGTGTTCGACCGGCAGACGCTGCGCGAAAGCGACCAGCTGGGGATGCGGTCCCTCGACCTCGATGAACACGCCGCGCGTATCGTTGAGGACCCAACCGCTGAGCTGCAGCTCGCTGGCCAGGCGGTAGACGAAGGGACGGAAACCGACGCCCTGCACCGCACCGTGAATCTCGATGCGCAGCCGATGGGTCGTGCCGGCGGGCGCTGGGGGGCTTTCAGCCAGCAGTGGGGTCACGGCTCGACCGTCCATCGATGAGCCACTGCACCCAGGCATCCACCCCCTGACCGCTGCGGCAGGAGAGCGGGAAGAAGGGCACACCCGGGTTGACCATGTCGATCCCGCGGCGGTAGGCTTCCATGTCGAACTCGAAGACCTCGGCCAGGTCGAACTTGTTCAGCAACACCACGTCGGCGCTGGCGAACATGCCGGGGTATTTATAAGGTTTGTCGTGGCCTTCGGGGGTGCTGCCGATCACCACATTGATGTCGGCGCCCAGGGCGAAGTTGGCCGGGCAGACGAGATTGCCCACGTTTTCGATGAACAGCAGGTGCAGATCGGGCAGGGGCAGCTGGGGCAGGACGTCGCGGATCATCGGCGCATCCAGGTGACAACCGCCCCCGGTGTTGATCTGGACGACGGGGATACCGTGGCTGGCGATACGGTCGGCGTCGATGCGTGACGCCAGATCACCCTCGATGACACCTGACCGCAGGTGGGCCGGCAGCCGCGCCACCGTTGCCAGGATAATGCTGGTTTTGCCGGCGCCGGGTGAGGCCATGAGGTTCAGCACGCGGATGCCGGCAGCAGCGAAGACCTGGCGGTTGGCGCGCGCTACTTCGTCATTGGCGCTGAGAACGTGCTGTTCAACCGGTATTCTCACGTGTCACTCACTTCGATGCTTTCGACCAGGAACGAACGACCGCCGGTTACGTGCAGACGGACGCTTTGGCAGACCGGGCACGTCTCGATCAGCGGCGGGCGCACGCTGAACCGGCTGCCGCAGTCGGTGCAGCATGCAGTGGCGGGTTCGCGCGTAAAATGCAGCGTTGCGCCGGCGGCGAGTGTGTCCTGGCTCAGGATGTCGAAATAAAACTGCACCGAATCATCCACGAAGCTCGTCAAATCGCCGATCACCACATTGATGTCGGCGCCCAGGGCGAAGTTGGCCGGGCAGACGAGATTGCCCACGTTTTCGATCAACAGCAGGTGCAGATCGGGCAGGGGCAGCTGGGGCAGGACGTCGCGGATCATCGGCGCATCCAGGTGACAACCGCCCCCGGTGTTGATCTGGACGACGGGGATACCGTGGCTGGCGATACG
>JAYRNS010000563.1:0-16585 GCA_041912075.1 Anaerolineae bacterium | reverse complement strand
CGCCGCACCGTCTATCGTTTGGAGCGCACTACACTGTTACTCGCCGTTCTCCTTGTGGCCGGTGGCCTCTGGCTCACCTGGCAAACATTGAGTCCGGAAGGATTGCAGCTGCCCGCCCTCGGTCTGAGTATTGTGCCGCCGCAGTTTTCCGACCCTGCGGCACAGGGCAAGGTGATCGGCATCCTGGCCGGCCACATGGATTACGACACCGGCGCCGTGTGTCCTGACGGTCTGCAGGAGACGCAGATCACCCAGGCTGTCGCACGTCGCGTCGTTGACCGTTTGCGGGCGGCTGGGGCCACGGTTGATCTGCTGGCTGAAAAAGACCCCCGTCTCCACGACTATCGTGCCGATGCGCTGTTGTCGATTCATGCCGATTCGTGCATCGAGCTCAGCGGATTCAAGGCGGCACGTGCCCTGGCCAGCACAAAGCCGCTCACCGAGGACAAATACCTGCGCTGCGTCTACCAGGAATACGGACGCGCCAGCGGTCTGTCACAGCATCTCAACACCGTCACCCACGATATGACCCAATACTACGCGTTCAATCAGATCGACGACCGCACGCCAGCGGTGATTATCGAACTGGGTTTTCTGGGTGGCGATCGCCAGGTCTTGACCGGCAGCCAGGATCGACTCGCCTGGGGCATCAGCAATGCCATCCTCTGCTTCCTGCGCGAAAACTGACCGCGCCCACTCACCCTGTATAAAACGATTCACAGCCTCTCCTGGTTTCACCAATATTCCCTACTCCCTACTCCCTACTCCCTACTCCCTACTCCGTACTCCGTACTCCCAATTGACAGCCCCCATCGCATGCGCTAACATACCCAACCGGAGGCGCATGGCATGCGACGGATTCTGAACATTGTGTTCATCCTGCTCGGTCTCGGTTTTGCCGTTTTTGGCGTGTTGGCCGGGCTGTTTTATCTGGGTCTGCCCATTGTGGTGGGTGAAGCCCAGTATGACCTGCTGCAAGTGAATTCCGTTGCGGTGTCGCTCATGACGATCACCGGTGGAGGGGGGCTGATGTTGGCGTGGGTTGGCTGGAGCGGGTATACCGGCCGTCCCTCACCGCGTGCCCGGCTGCCCAACCCGTTGTGGTTGATCGCAGTGTTTGGTGCGCTGCTGGCATTGGGCTTGTTTGTGCTGCGTCTTGGCCTCGCACCCTGGCTCTTTCCCCCGCTCCACGTCGCCGCAGTTTCCATCCCGCCTCTGTTTTTTGTGCTCCTGGCGGCCTATCTGATCGATCACCGGCGACCGCCGATGCCCATACAAGACCTGGTCGGGCAGGTAGCGGGCGGCATGGTGATTGCCACAGCGGTCTCACTACTGATCGAGCTCATGTTGCTGGTGGGTTTGCTGGCGTTCGTCGGTGTTCTATTGTCGACGGCGCCAGGGGGTCTCGAACGCATCGGGACATTGTTTGGTAATCTACGCTCCCCAGAGGTGCTGCAAGACCCGGCCGTTGCACAGATGATGTTTAGCTCACCCGTCATCCTGGTGGCGGCGGGCGTGGCGCTTACAGTTGGCACACCGTTGATCGAGGCAGCGAGTAAGGCGATTGCCCTGGTTCTCGTCGGGGTTGCCCGTCGCCGCCCCACGCGCGCCGAGGCCTTCTTGTGGGGCGTGGCCGCGGGCGCTGGTTTTGCGATCACGGGTAACATGATCGGCAGCCTGGCTCTGCTGCCCGACTGGGGTGGGCCCATCGTGCTGCGCGTGGGCGCGGCGCTCGTACAAACCCTCACCGGGGGATTGCTCGGACTGGGGTGGTATGCGTGGATGTCGGGTACACGCCGCTGGCGGCTGTGGGCCTATTTTGGTCTGGCGGTAATCCTGCAGGGTATCTGGAATGGTGCAGCCGGGCTGGCCACGCTGCTATCCGTGCCAGGTATCGACACCAGCAGCCTCTTGCTGATGACCGGTGGTGCGCTCTTTACGCTTACGATGCTGGGACTGTTTGTGATCGACAGTGGCCTGTTTGGCTATCTCAGTTTGCGTCTGGGGCAATCACCGGCGGGTGAGGTGGATCCGTATCGTTAGCGGCCGGTGCTGACTGGCGACTTTCCCGAGTAGGGGACAAACGAAGGAGGCAGTATGCTGGTGTCGTCGAGGACAAAACGATGGTTGGCTGCCCTGGCGCTGTTGTGCGTGGTGAACGTGGCTGGCTGCAGCAGCCCACCGGCGGGCACGCTGGTTTACCGTGGGCCGACCGAGGAGAACGTTGCGGCCGGTGCGACGATACCGGGCACCAATATTCGTTACGTGCAAAAAACCGCGGAAGGTGCTGAATTCCTGATTGCTGATCAGCACGCCGTCAAAAAACTGGGTGACTCCATACTGTGGAAAGGCAATTACGGTCCCAACCTGGCGGCCGATTTGGGTTTGCGTGTCGTCTTGATCCAGCCAGAGGCAGTACAACTGGCGGGCACAGTCACCCTGGATGTCCAGAACGTGCAACCCGCGGCAGCCGCGTTCCCCGAGAACCCGGAGATCGTCTACCGTGTGCCGGTGACCTACAACGCCAAGAAGGGTGAGCCCATCCCGGGGACGTCGCTGACGTACGAAGGACGCGCAGACCAGGGCGCGCGAATCGGCGGGCTGCCGCCGGGTGAATTTCCATACCGTCAGGTGGCGGATTCTCTGGTATGGACGGGGCGACTGGCCGAAGGGGTGATGCTGCGGCTCGACCTGCGTGTGGTGTTCTTCACCGATCAAAGCCTGCAGCTGGCGGGTATCGCCACGCTGGCTGTTGGCTGACGGCTGCACACTGCATCACAACAAAACGGGGGCCCGAGGGCCCCCGTTTTGTTGTCATTCCTCGGCCGATTCGGCGGCCTTGAGACGGCGTGCGGCCCGGCGGCTGGGGCCGGTGAGGTGATGCCACACGTAGAAGACGAGGCCGGCCACGCCAATGATCACGATCGGGTACTTGAAGGGACCCATGATGCCCAGGATTTGCTCCCAGTGGTCGCCCCACAAAAAACCAACCAGCCCCAGGGCGGCACACCAAATGAACGAACCGAGGAACGTCAAGGTAGTGAATTTGGCAAAGTTGATCTTAAAGACACCGGCGGGAAACGAGATGAAGGTACGGACGATCGGCACGAGACGGGAAAAAAACGAGACGTAATCACCCCAGCGTTGAAACCAGCGATCGAAGCGATCGATATCTTCAGCGTCGACCAGGATGTATTTGCCGTAGCGTTCGACCAGTGGCCGGCCGCCCCAATAACCTAAGGCGTACGAGATCACTGAGCCGATCGTGCAGCCGATGGCACCGTAGAACCCGGTGATCAGCGCAGCCTGGACCCAGGTGGCTGAATCAGGCACGAGCAGCCAACCGGCCAGCGGCATCGTCACCTCGCTCGGGATGGGGATGTTGGCGCTCTCCAGCGCCATGATGACCACCACACCAAACCAGCCGATTGTGTCGAACAGTCTTTCCAGCAAGGGTACGACGTGCTGGGCAATCCAGACTTCCAACCGAGTACCTCCGTCATGTCCGATTCAGACCTAGTGCATCTTTAACGAAGTCCGTGTGCGGAGAAATCAACCTCAGAGCGCCCGGCTCTTGCACAAAAAGTCCATTAAAGATGCACTAGCAAATCAAACATGTTCGATTCAAATGTGGAAACGGGTGGTCAGGCCACCCGTTTCCATGTACAGATGAGTCCAGCAGGAATCGAACCTGCGACCCGCTGATTAAAAGTCAGCTGCTCTACCAATTGAGCTATGGACCCAACCGCTCGCCAGTATAACACAGCGCCAGGACTGTGTCAAAACAAAAAAGGGGGGTGCGGTCGCATGACGACCCCACGCCCCCTTACCACGTATCATCGGAGGGTAGGCTGGTGCTTACGCGCCCATCAGCTCCAGCTTGCGCAGTCGCTTCTCGATGTATTCCAGCACGCCGACCCGACCACTGTGGGCCCGCTCGTACTGCGCAATGATCGTCAGCTGCGCCTCATCAAACTCGTCGAGCTTGCGTGTGATGTCGTCAACCGTCAATTCATCGTAGTTGAGGATTGGCATCGCTTCGAGGCGGCGGTTGATCTCCCGTACGATCGTGACCCGGTTCTCGTGCGCGGCCTCGTAGTCGAGCACCTTGCGCATTTCGCTGAGGGTCATGTCACCCATGCGCTGGTTGATTTCTTTGGCGGTCAGCTCACTGTAACCGTCGAAGGGCAGCTGGACGATGGCCTCCACGGTCTCTTGCACCTTGGTTTCGACGGCCTCGGCGATGTCAGTGACCTTCTTGGGCTCCATCTTCAGGATGTTGCGAACGAAACCCTCGATGCGGCCCTCGATGTCATCGAGGTTCTGCGTGAGACCCTTGAGCTCGTCCTGCGTCGGTACCTTGAGGCGGTCGACTACTTTCTTGACCTGGGTTTCCAGATCACCTTCGACCGTTTCAAACCGTTTGCGGCCCTCGGTCCACAGTTCATCCGCATCATGGCGGAAGCGCTTCTCGATCTCGGCCCCGCGCTCGTACGATTTTTCGTACCAGCTCGAGGTGCGTTTGTAGAGGTCTTGCAGTGTGTCCTGGGCCATGCCCATCGTACCGAGACCCACGAGCACAACCTTATGCCCACCGTTCTTGACATCGGTGTATGCCGTCTCGGTCATCTTTTTTGTGTTGTCAAGAATCTTGACTTCTGGCATGATATAATCTCCCGTATTTTTGAACCGGATTCTTCACAGCGCCGCTGCGAACGTCCAGGTGTTCTATCTTTGACGCGTTGCGTCATGGGCATTATAGCATCTCGTGAACGCTTTGTCAAGCCCCTATTTACGATTTGTTTATCGAGCTCGACTCAAGCGGGCCAATCAAACGTGGTGAGTAGTGGAAAATGGTCGGAGGCAGCGCGCGTCCCGGCATCGTCGATTCGCCGGCAGGCGAGGATTGACGATATCAGTGGACCGGCTGCGAAACAGAAGTCGATACGAGCCAGTTCATCCTGGCTGCTGAAGGTGGCGGTGGGACCACTGCCGGCCTGGGCAAAACAGTCGGTGTAGCCGGCTTTGAGCAATCGTGGTACCACGTGCAGGCCTTCACTCACCAGGCGAGCCATCTCTGGATGTGCCGACAGGTGGGCAAGCCCGTCTGGATCACCGGCGTAATCCGCTGGTGCCAGCGTGTTGAAATCGCCCAGGAGGAGGTGGGCGCGGCCGCGATCGCGCGAAGTCCACAACAGCAGCGCCTGTGTCTGGCCGAGACGCACCGTTTCGCGTTTATGGTCGAGGTGCGTACAATAGACCGTCAACGTCTGTCCACCAGGAAGGTGCAGGCGGGCTTCCAGCAGACCGCGCGGTTCGTGGCCGGCGGGTGTGGTCAGCCGATGCCCGGCATAGGCCAGGATGGGGAAGCGGCTCAACAAGGCATTGCCGTAGGCGGTGGTGGGTTGGTCGAACGGGCCAGGGGGAATCGTTGGGGTGAACACAGCGTGCATGCCCAGCTGTGCCGCCAATGCCGGCAGTGCCGGCTGATCCTGGTCTGGCAGGTCGAGTGGGTGTAGAACTTCGTTCAGGGCCACGATGTCGGCCGCACTGTTCTGGATGATACTGGCCGTGCGTGCCACGTCGATGCGCGCGTCTTGGCCGCGCCAGCGGTGGATGTTGTACGTCAGTGCACGTAACACGACGCCAGGTCCCATTCCAGGAGCAGCGGCAGATGGTCGGAGGCCAGGCGTGTCAACGGTGTGTTGACGACTTCGGCGTGGAGCAACCGTCCCGCCCAACGCGCCGGCACGAACGCATAGTCGATGCGGAAGATCGGGAAGGGTGCGGGAAAGGTGGCGCCGCTGCCCCGGCCTACGGCCTCGAAGACGTCGACGTAACCCGCGTTGCGCAGCTGACCTACGGCGTTTGGCACCCAGTGGCGCTGCAAGGGGGTATGCGTGTTAAAGTCGCCGGCAATCAGGTGCGGGTACTCCAGATCGCGCATGCGCGACAACACGCTGCGGATTTGCAGCAGCCGCACTGGCTCCAATGCATGGTCGAGGTGGGTCGCGCAGAATGTCAGGGGATGCTGCAGACCGTGGACATTCAGGTGTGCCACCAGAAGGGCCCGCTGCTGCGTGCCGGGCAGGCGCGGGTACATGTGGTTGGTGACGTCGACGACATTTAGCCGGCTGAGGATGGCATTACCCAGGGTGCCCCGAAAGTCGTTGATCTCGATATGACGTCCGCTGGTGCCAAAAGCCCATTCCATGTCGACCAGGTTGGCCAGCTGACGCAGCGGCAGCTCGATCTCGCCGCGCCGGCGGACGGGGTGGATCACTTCGTTGAGTGATACGACGTCGGCGTCGCTCTGCCGGATGACTTCGGCCAGGCGTTCGATGTCGGTGCGCCCATCGCGGCCACTCCAACGGTGGATGTTGTAGGTTAGAATCTTCATCCAGCTTCCAAGTCACCTGCGTTACCAGGAATGAGCCGGAGTCGACCAGGTGCTACTTCTGGTCCGTGGGCTCTTCATCGGGTTTGCGAGGGGCATTTGGCTCGTTCGGCTGCGACGCCTTACGAAATTCAGTCAGGCTCTTGCCGATGGCACCACCCAGTTCCGGCAGCTTGCCAACGCCAAAGAAGATCACCACGATGACCAGGATGATCAACAGCTCGCCAAAACCAAACTGTGGCATGGTATTGTGTGCTCCTGCGGAGAGCGTCCGCTGTGTCAGATACATTCACGAAAAATGAACCAGCCAGATTATATCACACAACCGGTATTCCCACAAGGCCAGAATTGGCGGCATGCCGGGTCGGGTGTTCGGCGAATAGGGGCAAATCGTTTGTCGTGCCCCAGGTTTGAGGAACGCCCAGCTGCCCACCAGCACTAGACAACCCCTATCAAGCGTGGTATACTCGTGCGTGACCAGCGATTACCCTGGTTTTGGGTCGATTCTGGTCCGCGGCGAGCGTGTTGTGCTGCGGGCCGCGGGCCACAATCGACCAGTCCGCACAGAAATCTCATACCGACGCTCAGACAGCCACATGCGAGCACCGATTACCTTTCGCGAACGAACGCGCCAGGCATTGCAGCAGCCGGCGCAAACTGCCGCACTTGTGCACACCAACGACCGCTTGACCAAAGCACGTTCGATGGCCGTACGTGAGATCGCTGACTGGTCGTCGGCGCGACGCGAGGCACGCACGATTCGTCTGCACACATTGGGCAATCTGGCGGGTCATCTCGAAACGCTCGAACGAGCCATTATTGCGCGCGGTGGCACCGTGACGTGGGCCCGCAGCGGTGACGAAGCGGCGCAGTACATCGTGCAGATTGCGCAGGAGCGCCGGATTTCCCAGGCGGTCCAGAGCCAGACGCCGCTGGCGCTCGAGATCGACCTGACCACGGCGCTGCGTCGCGCCAGTGTCCGTCTGCAACCCACGCAGATCGGTGATTACCTGGCCAACCTCGACGGCCAGCGACCCGCGCACCCGCTGGCCAGTGTGGCGAACTGGAATATCGACGATGCGGCTCGTGTGGTTCACACCCGGCTCGACGTGCCCGTCTTGTTGAATGCGCAGGCGATCGTCGACGCGGCACGCACCCGCGTGCGCCAGACGGTGCTGCACAGTGGGCTGAGCATTGTTGGCGTCGATTTTGCGATCGCCGAAACCGGCACGCTGGTGGTGTCGGACCCCCAGGGTGACGTGCGCCTGGCAGCCGCCCACGCGCCGGTTCGGATCGCGCTGATGGGGATCGAGCAAGTCGTACCGACCATCGATGACTGGCTGACACTGCAGCGCGTATACCTGGCCAGCGCCTACGGCGAGACACAGGTGCCCCACGTGGACCTGCTGGCTGGCAGCGGTGGCGTCGCGGACGGGACCGAGTTTCACCTGATCATGTTGGACAACGGTCGCAGCACGCTGCTGGCCAGTCCGGCCTCCGGACTTCTGGCATGTATCCGCTGCGGGGCGTGTGTGTCGGCCTGCCCGGTCAGCCGGCGGGTGGGGGGCGAGCCTTACGCCTGGAGCTATCCTGGCCCGATGGGTGCCGTAGCCGCCGCGTGGCTGCTGGCGCCGCCGCACGCGGACGCGGTGGCAGCCAGCACATTGTGTGGTGATTGCCGTGCCGTGTGCCCGGTTCAAATCGATCTGCCGGCCATGCTGGTGCAGGCGCGGCAGCAGGATTCGTTTCGACCCCTGCGGGGCCGACCGGTTGGTCTGCGTCAGGTGATCCGGCGCTTGCATACGCCGGCCCGGCGTGCCACGCTGGCGCGTTGGTTGGGTGCCGGCCGCTTACTGGCCGGTGCGCGGTCACAGCGCCGCTGGTTGGCTCCCTGGCTGCTGCGCTGGACGACGAGCCGTGACCTGCCGCCCGCGCCGGGTGCACCGTTTCACATACGCTGGGCACAGCGACAGGCGGCGAGGCCGGTCGATGACTGAAGCACGCACGCAAATTCTGGCGCGCTTGCCACGTGCCACGACACCGGCAGCGGTCGTGGTGCCAGACGTCGCGGTGCCTGACGCGACGCTGCTTGACCGTTTTATGGGCTCTATCGCAGCCAACGGACTGCTGGGTGAACGCACCGTGGGTCTTGGTGCGAGCCGCCTGACCATTCTGGCGAATCTGCGACAGGCCGGTGCCAGCCAGGTCTATGCTTCACAAAGCATCGATCAAGTGATGCCGGGTTTGCTGGACGCCATGGGCATGCTGGGGATCGATACAATCCTTCTCGAAACGGACGAGGCGCGCGTCGATGAAACGGTCACGCAGCCCAAACCGGTCGGTGCGGGTCTTCTGGTGGCTGCCGCGGCATGGGCAGACTCAGGCACGCTGGTGATACCATTCCCGCTGCGGCGCAGCGCGCTGGCCTATGTTTGGCCCCCGCGTGTGTTGGTCCTTCTACCGGCGGGTCGTCTCTTCCCATCACCGCGGGCCTGGTTGGCCTACTTGCGGCAGACTGGTCAGCTGCATGCTGCCTTCGACACCGACTTCTCTCTGGTTAGCGGGCGAACCTTGACCCACGACGTACCCTCGAATGCGGTCGCTGGTGTGTACGCAGCCAGCGAGATTCACATTTTTGTCATCGAGCCGGAAGAATCACTATGAACGTTTTTGGTATCGGTCCGTTCGAACTGTTGGTGGTGCTGGCGGTGGCGCTCATTTTTCTTGGCCCTGAGAAGCTGCCGGAACTCGCGCGTGCCCTGGGCAAAGCCGTCTTACAGTTTCAGCAGATGATCGAGCCTTTCCGGGATGAAATCTCGCGTGCGATCGAGCCCGTCAATCAAATCCAACGCGATGTGGACCAGACGCTGCGCGGCGCAGCGGCGCCGGTGCCACCCGTTGCCGCCGCCGCAACGCCAGCGACAACCAGCCAGACGGCGGCTGCGGGTGCCAGCGCCCCCACCGGCGGCGAAGCCATCACTGGTGGCGAAGCCATCACTGGTGGCGAAGCGACCACCGCATCGTACACCATTGCGCCGCCGGAGCTGATGACGGGGGACGAGGCATCCAGTGACCCAGCATGATGGCCATGGCCGGATCATGCCGATATCCGGTCATCTGATCGAGTTACGCAGCCGGCTCATCAAGGTCGTTGCGGCCGTGGTTGGCGGCACCGTGTTGGGGCTCGTGTTTGCCCGGCCGTTTCTCGAACTGCTGATCGCACCAATGGGCGATGCACGTCCGCAGTCGCTGCGGCCAACCGAGAACATCATTGTTTTCTTCAAGGTGGCATTGATCCTGGGGCTGGTGCTGGCGATGCCAGTGATTCTCTACCAGATCCTGGCCTTTGTCATACCTGGATTGACGCCCAAAGAGAAGCGGATGCTGGCCATCGTGATCCCGGCGGCCACCGGTTTGTTTGCCCTGGGTGTGGCTTTTTCGTCTTTCGTCATGCTGCCATTTTCGGTCGCATACTTGAGCTCATTTCTCAGCGATCTGATCGAGCCGCAGTATTCGATCGACTACTACATCAGTTTTGTCTTCAACTTCATCTTGTGGATCGGACTCAGCTTCGAAATGCCGCTGATCGTCGCATTCCTGGCCTATGTTGGAGTCGTATCGCCACAGGCGCTGGCCAAACGACGGCGGTATGCGGTCGTGGTCATTGCTGCACTGGCCGCGTTGATCACACCTACGCCGGATCCGTTCAACATGCTCGTGGTGATGGTGCCGCTGTACCTGCTCTACGAGTTTGGTGTGGTGCTGGCACGCCTCAGTTACCGGCCGCGCAGTCTATATTCGGCACCCACTGCAAACTGATCGGTGCGAATTAACCAGGTTCGGCCGGCACCACGGCAATCAAAAAGGGCTGCCTGCAGCTTGACAGGCAACCCTTCAAGTACCCCCGGGGCGACTCGAACGCCCGCACACGGCTCCGGAGGCCGCTGCTCTATCCACTGAGCTACGGGGGCATCCGGTGGCAGCTAGTTTAGCACAGCCACCACAGTTTGGCAAACAAAACCGCCTCAATCAAGGTAGTCACGCAGGATGCGGCTGCGGCAGGGGTGGCGCAGCCGGTTCAGCGCCTGTGCCTCGATCTGTCGAATCCGCTCACGGGTGAGGCCGAACTTCTGACCGACCTCTTCCAGGGTATAGGTATGGCCGTTCTGTAGTCCGTAGCGCAGGGCCAAGACACGGGCCTCGCGCGGTGAGAGCGTCGTCAGCACCTGTTCCAGCCGCTCGCGCAGCAGGGTCACCGATGCGACTTCGGGTGGTGCCGCCAGTTCAGTGTCCTCGATCAGGGCACCCAACTCACGTTCTTCGTCTTCACCGATCGGCTGCTCCAACGACGCAGGATGGCGGGCCACCCGCATCATCCAGCGCACGCGTTCGGGCGTGGTGCGCAGGATGACTGCCAGCTCCTCGGGTGTCCCGCTACGCCCCAGTTCTTGTTCCATGGCTTGCGATGCCCGGTACAATTCACGAATCTTGTCCCCCATGTGCACGGGCAGACGGATCGTTCGACCCTGGTCGGCGACAGCACGGCTGATGGCCTGACGTATCCACCAGGTGGCATAGGTGCTGAACTTGTAGCCACGGTGGTGGTCGAACTTGTCGACCGCACGCATCAACCCCATGTTGCCTTCCTGGATCAGATCCAAGAACGGAACGCCTTGACCGACGTAACGTTTGGCAATGCTGATCACCAGGCGTGTATTGGCCCGAATCAAATGGGCGCGGGCCTTTTGCCCTTCTTCGATGCGGCGCCGGAGCAGATTGACGTGCGCCGGGTTGGCACGCGTCGTGCGCTGCAGCCGCTGGCCCGCCAGACGACCGGCTTCCATGGTACGCGCCAGGCTCATTTCCTCTTCGGGCGAGAGGAGGGGTTCCTGGCTCATTTCGCGAAAATAGAGATCGGTAATATCACCCAGTGCCGTGTGCAGGTGATACGCCTCCTCATTCCCGTCGTTTTTGCTACCGCGTTCGGCTGTGCGTTCGGCGGCCTCCAGCATGTCGTCTTCGGTTGCGTAGACCGGCAGGTTGTCCTCTTCCAGGATCGTATATAATGATTCCAGGCGGCCAACGTTGTGTTCGACGGCGGGCAGGGCGCGAAGAATATCATCGTGCAGCAAATAGCCCTGCCGGCGCGCTCTTTTAACCAATGCCGCAAGCACCTCGTCAATCTGCTTCCCATTATGGTTCATGCGATGTCCTCACAACTGGTTAGTGCCGCTGCAGGGAACATACTCGGTGAATCTACCTTGTTTTCAGCGCCGATTTTTGCTCCACAAAAATCGTGCATGACACCGAACAGGTTCCCTGCACCGGCATTAGTTGTCACGCGCGATTTTTGCTCCGTAAAAATCGGCGCTGGGGAAACGATTCCAGACGGTGTAGGTGTACACGAAGATGGCCGGTTCAGGCGCGGGCGCTGTTTCTTGCGGTTTACCGGCTGCCGGCTCTGTTTCAACGATGAGTTCTGGCGAAGGTGTCGGTTTGCGCCGGCGGCGCCGGTGAGCGGGCTTGTTGCCCTCAGACGGTTGTTTGGCCATGCAACCCCCTATGTCAATACCTCTTCGGATTCCTCGTCATCCGTTGACTCTGCAATGGTATCTGTCTGCCCAGAGGGGCTCTGTCGGCTGCCGGGTGCTACCAACCATTGCGGTGCTTGTTTCAGGCTCAATGAAACCCGCTCGTGGTCGTGATCGATTTCGAGGACACGGGCGGTGTATTCTTGACCGCGCTGCACCACCTGCCGTGGATGATCGATGTAGTCATCGCTCAGTTCTGAAATGTGGATCAACCCTTCGATGCCTGGTTCGAGCTGGGCGAACACACCAAAGCTGACCATATTGGTCACCTGCACGGTGACCAGCTGACCGGGCCGGTAGCGCTGCTCGATTTGGTCCCATGGGTTAGGTAGTGCACGCTTGCGGCTCAGGCCAATGCGACCCCGTTCGGGTTCGACGCGAATGACTTCGACGACGATTTCATCACCGACGGAAACAACATCTTGCGCCTGTTTGACCCGGTGCCAGCTCAACTCACTCAGATGGATCAAGCCATCGGCACCGCCGAGATCCACGAAAACACCGAAATTGGTGATGCTGCGTACGCGCCCGGTGACACGGTCACCGACGTGCAGCTGGTTGATCAGATCGTGACGCTGCCTATCGCGCCAGGCGCGTTCGGCGAGACGTTCGGATAAGAGCAGGCGGCGCCGTTTGCGCTGAACTTCGAGCACTCGCACCGGGATCGTCTTGCCCACGAGCGTGCTCAATATCTGCTGCGCCTGGTCAGGTGTGGCATTGCGTGGCACCATGCTCAGATGCGAGTTGGGCACAAAACCTCGCAGGCGGCCAAAGGCCACCGTCAGGCCACCCTGGTTGTGTCCGGTGACGCGCGCTTCCAGAATGTCCTGCGATTCGAACAGCGCCTGAGCTCGATTCCAGTCATCTTCGAGCGCGGCCGAGCCGGCTGTTGTTTTCTCGCTGGCTGATTCGCGGACGGCTGGGGTGGGAAATGGTAAGATCGCTGCCCCGCCAGCGGCCAGATTGACATCCTCGATGACCTCAATCCGCAGCTGCGCCAGATTCCAGCCCGCAACGAGATCGTGCTGTGGGGAACCGGGTTCTTCGAGGGGTGTTTCGGCAGGGGCCTCTGCTTCGGCCACGGTGGTGTCCGGTTCCTGCGTATCCACAAACACTACCTGTACGTCGGAGACGGTTGGCAGGGTCACCGCGTCAGTTCCCAGCTCCACCGTGTCTGCGGTGGCTTCGCGATCATCTGGGTCGATCACATCGTCAAACGTCATCCCTGACCTCAACTCCTCTGGTATCAGGCAGCCTCAAACGGATGATGCAGCGGGTGGGCTGGGCCTCAAGACATACATGGGATGGGCAGAGTCATGTGCTGGTGCATGGGTGGCAGGAGTAACCAATCGCTGGTGCCAAGGTGAAACCTGGCTGGTGTATGACGTTCACCCAGGTCAATCCGTACTTGTCCTGTATTGCTGGCCTATTTTACCATGGGTTGCAAAAAATGTCAAGATTTTGCGCTTAAGATGCGTAATTTACTGGATGGATTCTACGTTGCATGATCGTCCATTTTGTTGTATCATGCAGGTGATCCGGAGGTTGGAGATCGAAAGATGGCCATCGTATGACAGAAACGTATAAGACCACCGCCGGCGGTTACGTCACGATCCGGCCACTGCTGCCATCGGAGGGGGTGCAGCTGCGTGATTTGGGTGAGCACCTCTCGCCGGATTCACGTTACCAGCGGTTTCACGTATCGCTCGATATGACGAACAACGAACAGGTGCAGCGTTTGCTTGCCCAACTGCTGGATGTCGACCAGGTCGATCGGATTGCACTGGTGGCGACCACGACCGACGAAACCGGGCAGGAAATCTTCGTGGCGGTGGCGCGTGCCCATCGAACACCGGGTGAAGAGGAAGCTGAAGCTGCCGTGGTCGTGCGCGATGACTACCAGAATCAAGGGTTGGGTCTGCACATGCTGCAGCGCCTGATCGAAGCGGCACAACGAGCCGGCTTCGTCCGCCTGCGTGGTTACATTCAGTCAAACAATACGCACATGCTCCACTTGCTCCAGAAAATAGGGCTGCGTTACGAGATTCATCTGGGCCATGGTGAGGCATCCGTCGTGGTGTATTTGCAGCCGGAACCGGTATCGGCGTGAGAATCAACGAGGGGGCGTTCTAGTGATCGAACATCGTATCGTACTGATTGGTTTCGGCACAGTGGGTCAAGGGCTGGTAGAGATTCTGCTCACCCGTGCGGCTCAGCTGGCGGCGCGCAGCGGCGTGCACTTTCAAATCGTCGGGGTAAGCGATCTGCTCAAAGGCAGCGTCTATGCACCAGATGGTCTGGATGGTGCCCGGCTGTTGGAGCTGGCGCGCACCGGCCGCCCGCTTTCCGAGTACCCGGCGAATCCTAACGTCGTCACCGGCTGGGACAGCCTGCAGACCATCCGCGCCGCCGATGCAGATACCGTGGTGGAGGTTAGCTGGACCGATGTCAAGACCGGACAGCCGGCCATCGATCACTGCCTGGCCGCATTTGCCAGTGGCAAACACGCGGTGCTCACCAACAAAGGTCCAGTCGCACTGGCCTACCAGCGGTTGCGCGATGCCGCCGCGGCCGCCGGCCGCCAGTTTCTCTTCGAGGGCACCGTCATGAGCGGTACACCCGCGATCCGCCTGGCACGTCAGGCCCTCGCTGGCTGCCGCATCAGCGAGATCCAAGGTATTTTCAATGGCACGACCAATTACATTCTCACGCGTATGGAGGCTGGTGACTCCTACGCGGATGCCCTGGCCGAGGCGCAGCGCCTCGGTTACGCCGAAGCCGACCCAACGGCCGACGTCGAAGGATTCGACACCCTGGCTAAAGTCGTCATTCTGGCCAACGTGCTGCTCGATGCCAACCTGACGGTTGCCGCGGTGCCTCGCCAGGGTATCACCGCCCTGACCGCGGCTGACATCGCGACCGCCCGCGGGCGGGGCGAACGCTGGAAGCTGGTTGGGCACATCCAGCAGGCCGCAGATGGCTCCGTGAGTGCCAGCGTGCAGCCGCAGGCACTGTCTGTGGCGCATCCACTGGCCAGTGTCGGCAGTGTGACCAATGCGATCACCTACACAACAGATCTCCTCGGTCCCGTGACCCTGGTGGGTCCTGGCGCGGGCCGGCTCGAAACCGGCTTTGCCATTCTGAGCGACCTGCTGGCCATCGTCAATCTGCCCCACAACCCAAATCTGGCTCAGTAGGAGGTTTGATCAACGATGATCATCAAGACGATCGAGCGGTACGTGCTGGAGGAGCAGAAATTCCATCCCGAAGCGACCGGCGTGTTGACCGGTATCCTGTACGACATGGCGCTCGCCGGAAAGATCATTGCCAGCCATACGATGCGTGCAGGGCTCAACGAGATTCTGGGTACGGCGGGCACGGAAAATGTGCAGGGCGAGGAGCAGCAGAAGCTCGACGTGTTTGCGCAGCGCACGATCTACCGCTTGACTGACCACACGGGCCGCCTGGCCGCCATGGCTTCCGAGGAAGAACCCGAGATTATTCCGATTCCGGATCGTTTTCCCAGGGGCAAGTACGTCCTGCTCTTTGATCCGCTCGATGGATCATCCAACATCGACGTCAATGTCAGCGTTGGCACGATTTTTGGCGTGTTTCGGCGGCGCTCGCCCGAGGGCACTCCCGGTACACTGGAGGACGTTCTGCAGCCCGGACACAATCTGGTCGCCGCCGGTTACATCATCTACGGCTCCAGCACGATGATGGTCTACACCACCGGGCAGGGTGTCCACGGTTTTACCCTGGACCCGGCCATCGGCGAGTTCCTCCTCTCGCACCCAAACATCCGGCTGCCCAAAAAACCGAAGTATTACAGTGTCAACCAAAGCAACCAGCGCTACTGGTCACACGGCGTTCGGCATTTTACCAATTACGTCCAGGGCATGGATGACGGCTATCAGGGTTTGTCGGCACGCTACATTGGCTCAATGGTGGCCGATTTTCATCGCAATCTGCTGCAAGGGGGCATTTTTTACTATCCAGCCGATTTCAAGGACCCCAAGAAGCCCGGTGGCAAACTGCGCCTGCTGTACGAGTGTGCACCCCTGGCTTTTATCGTCGAGCAGGCGGGCGGTCGTGCCTCGGATGGCCACCAACGTATTCTCGACATCGAGCCAACAAAACTGCACCAGCGCACGCCACTTTTTATCGGCAACAGCGAACTGGTCGATGCCGCCGAAGACTTCATTCGGCGCTACGATAGCTGAAAGTTGGACCTGCCATGCATCCGCACTTTCAGACCATCATCGAGCCATTTCGCATCAAGACCGTCGAACCGATTCAATTCACCACGCACGAGCAGCGGACGCTGGCCCTGGCTGATGCCGGCTACAACCTCTTTCTGCTGCGGGCGGAAGACGTGCTGATCGACCTGCTGACTGATTCGGGTACTGGGGCGATGTCCTCGGCCCAGTGGGCCGGCATGATACAGGGGGATGAAAGTTATGCGGGTGCACGTTCCTTCTACCGCTTCGAGGAAGCAGTGCACCGCATCACCGGCTTCCGGCACGTCATTCCGACGCACCAGGGACGCGCAGCCGAGCGCATCCTCTTTGGCAACGCCTGCAAACCGGGTACGATT
>JAYRNS010000562.1:0-4856 GCA_041912075.1 Anaerolineae bacterium | reverse complement strand
GGAGCGGCACCGATCTGGCACAATTTTATGGAAGCGGTTTTTGCCGATCCGCAGCTCGACCGTATTATGCGCCCGGCCGGGGATACGCTCGATTTTGCGCGCCCGGCCGGGCTGCTCGACGCACCGGTATGTGAGCTGTCGTCGTTGGATGGAGGCCCGGCCTGCCCGGTAACCGTGCCGGAGCTTTTCATCGACCCCACGCGGCCGGTCACCCTGGCGGTGCCAATCACAACGACGGCGCTCAGCCCGGCCGTACCGATCACCACAGAGGTGGTGATCTCGACCCAGGCATCGGTGGGTGATGGTGTCATCGTCCGGCCGGCAGTGGCGCTGCGCGACCCGGCGGTGGTCGAGGCGCCGGTGGGGTGGCTGCCCACGGGTGAGCGCTGCGTCGGCGAAGGCGGCACACCTTCGCTGCTCCTGCGCGTGCCGGCTGACCCGCAGGAGGCGGATGCAGTACGTCGCTGGGCTACCGAAGCCGGTTTGCCCGTCGAGCCACCGCCCTGTGTGGGACCCGCACTGCCCGCGCCCGCGCCCGGTGACAGCTACGCCGGCATGAACGCCAGCGCCAGCATCTGGTCACCGCAGCCGGGGCAGGTCATCACCGGGCCGGTCGAGATCATCGGCAGTGCCATATTCGATCCGGCCGAATTCGAGTTTTACAAAGTGGAGTTTGGCGAAGGGACCAACCCCGGCACGTGGATCACCATGGGTGACGTGCACCGCAACGCCGTCGCCAGCGGTTGGCTCGAAACCTGGTACGCCGGCGCACTGCCGCCCGGCCCCTACGCCCTGCGCATCGTCATCGTCCGCCCCGACGGCAACTACTACGCCAGCCCACCGCAGATGGTACAAATCCAGCCCTGAAACCGCCAATCACGCGAATTCGCGCTAATGGCTTTGTCGCCACTGGCAGCACATTTGACTCGGAGCACCTTGGGTATTCCGTGCCCCTACCCCGTACTCCCTACTCCGTACTCCCTACTCCGTACTCCCTACTCCGTACTCCCTACTCCCGATAATGCGCCCCCACGCTCCGCTTGTTCTGCCACGCCGCCGATGCGGTCAACACTGCCGTGCGCACCGCGTTGCGCAGCCCGATCAGACCATCGGTCAATTTGCTCGACCGGTAAAAACCCTCGATCTCGGTCTCCAGGTGGTAGAGCTCACTCAACGCCCGGCCCAGACGGCGTGTCGTGCGTGCCAGGCCCACGTAGTTCCACGTGATGTGTTTGATCGACGCCATGTCCTGGTTGATCAAGGCTGGATCAGGCTCCTCCAGACCATCGTCACGCCAGGGTGGTATGTCGTCGGGCTGCACGGCCAGTTTCGATAACGGATGATCGGCGATGTGGCTGGCCGCCCGGCTACCCCACACCAACCCCTCGAGCAGCGACGTGCTCGCCAGCCGGTTGGCACCGTGGACACCGGTGCAGGAGACTTCACCCACGGCAAAGAGGTGATCGATCGTCGTGCGCCCCCATTCGTCCACCCAGACGCCGCCACACGCATAGTGCGCCGCCGGCACCACCGGGACCAGGTCCTGCGTGATGTCTACGCCGTAGGGGAGCAAACTCTCGCGAATCGTGGGGAAGTGGCTGAGAATCTCGGCTTGCGGGATGTACGAGCGCAGATCCAGATAGACATGGGTCAGGCCACGCGCCAGGATTTCCTGGTGGATCGAGCGTGCGACGACGTCGCGCGGCGCCAGGTCCTTCCAATCCGGTGCGTAACGCTGCATAAACGGCTCACCGTTGGCGTCCACCAGGCGCGCGCCGGCCCCGCGCACGGCTTCCGAGATCAGCAGGTTGGGCGCATCGACGTGGTAAAAGGTCGTGGGGTGAAACTGCACGAACTCGAGGTTGATGACGCGTGCCTGGGCGCGCTGCGCCATGGCCACGCCGTCGCCGCGCGCACCGGGTGGGTTGGTGGTGCGCAGAAAGATCTGGCCAAGACCACCTGTGGCCAGGATGGTGTTACGGGCCAGGCAGCGGCGCACCTGGCCCGTGGTTTGGTCGAAGAGGTAGGCGCCGACGCACGAGCGTGGCTCGTAGATCGCCAGCCGGTTCAGCGAATGGTGCGAGGGCGTCAGCAGGTCCACCGCCGTGTGTCCGGTCAAAACCGTGACGTTGGGATGGCTGGACAAGGCGCGCACCAGCGCCAGTTCGATCGCCTTCCCGGTGTGATCGGCGACGTGGACAATGCGCGGGATCGAATGCCCGCCTTCACGCACCAGCGACAGGTCACCGTCAGCTTCACGGTCGAACTGCACACCGACGCGCTCGAGCAGCATGCGCTGAAGTACCGCCGGACCTTCTGTCGCCAGGATTTGCACCGCCTTGGGATAGCTGTGCCCCGCGCCGGCACGCAGAATATCCTCGGCCAGGTCGGCCGGGGAATCGACGGTGCCGCGATAGATGATGCCACCCTGTGCCCAGAGCGTGTTGGTATCGGCTGGGTCGGCCGCGCGCGTGGCGACGATTACCTGCACGCCGCGGTCGGCCAGTTCCAGCGCCGCCGTGGCCCCCGCAATCCCACTACCCAAGACCAGGACGTCGGTCTCCAGATATTCACCCATCAGCCAATTGCGATCATTCGTTCAACAGCACGATACGCCCGCACGCGTACGTCCTCTGGCACATCGATCACGTACTGCATGTACTTGAGGGCGTCACGCGTCATCTCCAGGCTGATCTGGTTCATGTGCGGGCAGCGCACCATGCACAAACGCAGCATTTCCTTGTCCGGGTTGGCCGCGGCGATGTTTTCCCCCATGGCGCATTCGGTCAGCAGCAGGTAACGTGGTGCGTTGACCCGTTCAACGTAACGGGTCATGGCGTTGGTGCTGCCCGAAAAGTCGGCCGCCGCGACCACGTCCGGGCTGCATTCGGGGTGCGCCAGGATGACGACGTCGGGGAACTGGCTGCGCACCATGTCGATGTCCTCGACGGTGAACCGCTCGTGTACTTCACAGCGCCCATTCCAACCCACCAGCTGGGCATCGACCGTCGTGTCGAGAAAGAGGTTGCCCGTCGGCAGGCGTGTGGGGAAGATGATGTGTTTGCCCGTTTCGTTGGCCACATTGCGGGCCAGATACTCGTCTGGCAAGAAGATCACGGTGTCGGAGTCGAGCGAATCGACGACGGCTGCTGCATTGCTTGATGTACAACAAACGTCACTCTCGGCCTTGACGTCGGCATAGGTGTTGACGTAGGTGACGACCGGCACGCCGGGAAGCCGCGCACGCAGCGCCCGCACATCCTCGGCGGTGATGCTGGCCGCCAGCGAACAACCTGCCTTGAGCGAAGGCAGCAGCACGGTGCGGCTGGGGTTCAGTATCTTGGCCGTTTCGGCCATAAACTTGACGCCGCAGAAGACGATGACGTCCTTGTCCGTGGCGGCCGCCTTGCGGCTCAGGTCCAGCGAGTCACCCACGAAGTCGGGTACCGAATGGAACAGTGCCGGTTCCATGTAATTGTGGCCGAGCACCACCGCATTGCGCTCCCGTTTGAGCTGGTTGACTTCGTAAGCCAGCTCGGCCTGTACCTGCAGCTCGAAATCGGGTGTGTATTCGCCGATTTTGTCTTTGAGCTCGTCAAAAATCTCCGCGACGGTCATCCCCGTGCGGTCCTTGGTGATCAATGTACCTGCCATCTTTCACTCCTACTGCACATCCAGACTGATGTCCAGCGCCGCGACCGAGTGGGTCAGCGCGCCAGACGAGATAAAATCGACACCGGTGGCGGCGATGGCAGCCACCGTTTCCAGGTTGACGTTACCGGACGCTTCCAGCGGAATGCGTCCACCCGTAATACGCACGGCTTCGGCCATTTGTTGCAGGCTCATGTTGTCCAGCATGATGCGATCGACCTGCAAAGCCAATGCCTCTTGCAGCTGCCCCAGGTTGGTGACTTCGACCTCGATCGACCGGTGCAGCGGGTCGCGGGCGCGCACCCCCGCCACCGCTGAGGTGATGCTGCCGGCGGCGGCAATGTGGTTGTCCTTGATCAATGCCATATCGAAGAGACCAAATCGGTGATTCTGCCCGCCTCCCAGGCGGACGGCCCACTTGTCCAGAACGCGTAACCCCGGCGCCGTCTTGCGCGTATCCAGGATCACCGCCCGTGTACCGGCCACGGCATCCACGTACTGCCGGGTCACGGTGGCAATGCCCGACATACGCTGCAGCAGGTTGAGCGCCACCCGTTCGCCCATCAAGATCGCATGGCCGGGTCCGTCGATCGTCGCAATCACCTGACCGCGTGTCACGCGATCCCCGTCGTGCAGGGCCAGCTCGATGACCACGGCTGGATCGAGCAAGGCAAAGACCTGCTCCACCACAGCCAGCCCGGCGATCGCCCCATGGGCCTTGGCCAGGAACTGGCCATGCAGCACCGCATCAGCTGGAATCGTCCCCAACGTCGTCACATCGCCGCTGCCAATATCCTCGGCTAGGGCGTTGCGGATGATCTGCTCGACATCGACCGCCTGCGCATGCGCATCGTGCCCGAAATCCGCTACCATCGGCACTCTGAAAACCTCTGTGTCCTCTGTGATCTCTATGGCCAACGCCATATGTAGTGTACAACGGGTTGCCTTAGTTCACAAACCCGCGGCACACCGCCCCAGAGACACACCGCTGCCCCAGGGCGCAGCGGGCGAAGGCATCGTAAAAGAATAACTTCCTGCCATTTCGTTTGGCTTCACAGCCATTCACGGGCAGTTATTCTTTTACGAGCCTGAAGTGGACAAGTGCGCCAAATCCGCTACACTATAAGTGTATACTGTCTACCCGTGCGCAGGCAAGAAACCAGATGAAACGAATCCGCCTATGCCCACCTATTTCGTCGCCGTCG
>JAYRNS010000561.1:0-2451 GCA_041912075.1 Anaerolineae bacterium | reverse complement strand
GCAGAAATGCATGGAATGATCCACACAGCACCGGCAGTACCTCGACCGGCGTCATACCACGGGTGTAGTGCAGCCACGTCGCCGCCAGCTCGATGGAGTGCTCCGTGCGGTGACGCAGCTCACCATCGAACACGCTGGCGGCGCCCAACCGTCCGGCCAGGGTGTCAACCACGTCGACAGCGGTGGGCAGCACCCCCCACGGCGTCGCGTAGTGCTGGCGCGTCAGGTTGATCAGGCGATCGCCGTAGTGATCGGTTCCAAAAATTACCACCAGGTCGGCGGCACGCACCGCCGCCGCGGCGCGCTTCCACACACGGGCATAGACGGCACCGCCCCGCTCGTAGTCGATGTGCGGGCTGACCAGACCGCGCCCGTCGGGATCGCCTGGATCGACGTCATGGGTGAAGGCCTGGTAGGCATCGAACAGGTTGTTGAGCTCGGTGGGGTCGGCCGGGTACGATGAACCGGCCAGCGCCGGGGGACGAAACGGCGCCGCCCGGTAGGCTGCCAGCTGGGCCGCGCACGCGGCATGAAAACGAGGATTGACCAGCAGGAAGGCTTCGTCGAGCACGCTGACGACCCGCTCAACCACCTCCCGACTGACTGGCAGACCGTAACGCACCAGCAGGCTGGCACGCAGCGCGCTGGCGTCGCGAGTGCCGTCGCACAGCATCAAGAGCGGTCCCAGCTCACGCGGCAGCACGACCACTCGATCGCTCAACTGCAGGGGATCGCGCAAATACAGGGATGGCCGGCCAAAATGCACTAACGGGCGGATGTCCAGGGCGCGCAGCCGGGGCTGGTTGTTGGCGGGCAGGTCGATCAAGGTGCATTACTCCTGCGCGGCCAGCCAGCGGCGCAGCGTCTCGCCCAGGCGCCTGATTTCGGCCGGCGTATTGTAGTGCACGGCACCCACACGCACCATGCCACCCCGCGCCTCCACACCCAGGCGCTCCGTCACGGCAACGGCGTAATAATTGCCGTGCCAGACAAAGATACCAGCCTGGCCCAGCGCGGTCGCAATGGCGGCCGGGTGCTGCCCATCGACGGTGAACGACACAGTCGGTACGCGGCGGTCCAGGTTCTGCGGGTCAGTAATGCCGTGAATGTTTAGCTGCGGGATGCCTTCCAGCTCGCCTAACAGCGCAAGCGCCAGCTGACGGTCGTAATCACGAATGGCCGCCATGGCCGACTGCAGCCGCTGACGACGATCCTGATGCGGATCCCCCAATCCGGCCAGGTATTCGACCGCTGCCAGGGCGCCGGCAATGCCTTCGTGGTTTTGTGTCCCGGTCTCGAACTTGTCCGGGGGCTCGTCGTGCGCCGGGCGGACTTTGTAGGCGCGCAGACGGTCGAGCAGCGCGTAACGGCCGTACAGGACACCGACGTGCGGTCCATAGAACTTATACACCGAGCAGGCCAGGTAGTCACAGTCCAGGGCCTGCACGTCGACCGGCCCATGCGGCACATAGTGCACCGCATCGACAAAGACGTGCGCACCTACGTCGTGCGCCCAGCGTGTGATCGTGGCGACGTCGTTGATCGTGCCCGTCGCATTGGAAGCCAGTCCCACGCATACCAGCCGCGTACGCGAGTTGATCAGGTTGTGCAGACCGGCCATGTCCAGCGTGCAGTCCTCCGGGTGAAAATCGGCCCAGCGCACCACGACCCCCCGATCTTCGGCCATCAACACCCACGGCGTGATGTTGGCATCGTGATCGAGGCGGGTGACGATGATTTCATCGCCTGGTCCCAACGTGCGCCCAATCGCCCGGCTGAGGCTAAAGGTCAGCGTCGTCATGTTGGCGCCAAAGACGATCTCATCCGGCGACGCGGCGCCGAGCAGATCCGCCAGGGCGGCGTGGGCCGCCTCGATCATGGCGTCGCTGCGCTGGCTGGTGGCAAAGGGACCGCCGCGGTTGGCGTTGTCGTGCCGCAGGTAGGCTGACAGCGCGTCGATGACCGGCTGTGGTACCTGGGTCCCACCGGGGTTGTCCAAGAAGACGGCCGGCTGGCCGTGAATTTCCTGGCTAAGTGCTGGGAACTGGGCACGAATCGCATGAATATCGAGCGTTGGCATGGCGGTTCCTCTGGGTGTCTTACTGGGGCGCGCCCGCTTGTCCACGGCAAGCCCTATCGTGATTGTACCCGCGACATCACATTCGACAAAATCATCCGTTCAATCCGTTCCTGGCGCGGCCGTCAACGAAATGGGCAACGAATCAACGAATCCCTAAAATTCCAAAAGCTGCCAAACCAGAGTCTGGCGCTCCCGCCCCCCTACTCCCTACTTCCTACTCCATACACCGTGCCGTCTGCCACACGCCAGATACCGGTGGCAAATTCCTCAATGAAATAGCGGTCATGCACGATCGCCAGCACGGTGCCCTCGAATGCGGCCAGCGCCTGCTCGAAACGGCTGCGCGAGGGTATGTCTAGATGGTTGATTGG
>JAYRNS010000560.1:0-2903 GCA_041912075.1 Anaerolineae bacterium | reverse complement strand
GATGGCGCCCACCGAACTCACCACCGATGGCGAACGGCCAGCCCTGACCGCCGCGCCGGCTCCGCCCGCCGACTCACCGACCCTGGACATGGCCGACGAGCTGACCGTCGCCTACGTGCGGGAGGAAGAAGACGCCGACGGGGTCTAATAGTGACCGACAAAAAGAGACCAGCTGGTGCGACTGGTTTCACCTGCCACCCCACGTCAAAGGCGTGAGGCCACGAGCCCCCTACTCCTTACTTCCTACTCCGTACTCCTGCCTACTCCCCCTCAAACGCCTTCCGCGTCCCCGGCCGCAGCACATACACCAGGATGACCCCATTGACCAGGAGCGATGGCCACATCGCACCCAAGGTTGAGGCACCCAGGAGCGACATGACATCCAGAACCAGGTTAAAGGCCGCGATGACCGCCATCAACAGCCAGCCCTGTGGTTCGACGTTCCACAGAATGCGGGCGAGCCAGAGGTAGATTACACACATAAAGCCCCACAGCAGCGCGCCGATCGGGTCGTACCCCCAAAAGCTGTGCTCGCCCATCTTGAACGGCAGAAGGTGCAGCATCTGCAGTGCGTGCCAGAGTGCCACGACCGCCGCCAGACAGGCCAGGATCGTCAACAAGGTCACGCCCACGGGACGGTGTTTGGTGGATGACATCGCATGTTCTCCTGTCGCGACACTGCTTCCGGAGTGAAACGCGCACGCGCCTGGGCTGAAAGCGTGCCAGTCTCGCCCTGGAAGCAGCATCGAAGAGTCTATCCGGAAACCCGCCGAGGAGCGTCAATGCGCAGGTGATTCTAGGGTTTTCGGATAGACTCCAAGTACCTACGAGCAGGCTGCAGAGAATCGCTATGCGGCGGACGCCGGCCAGCTGCCCGACGCGAGACGCTGGCTCACCTGGTCTTGCACACCACGCAGCAGAGCGGCGGCCTGTTCGTCGCCCAGCTCATCTTCCAGCTCCTGCAGCAGAAATACAATCCACGCGACCCGCGCAGCGGGGTCCGGGATCAGGGCGATATCGTTGGCCGCCAGCTGCATCTGATCGGTCAGCACTGGGTCGTAGGGAGCATTGCTCATGACTGAATTCCTCCATTCAGGGCTCGTCAAAGAATAACTTCCCGTGAATGACTGCGAATTCCCGTCACGTGGCGGGAAGTTATTCTTTGACGATGGCTAAGTGTCATCGATGGGCTCGAGGAGCTCGGCATATCACGAATGTTTACGCCGGCCCGGCTGCACGGGTTGAAATAGCAGTTGACTAAAGAAACCGGGCTCCGGTTCCACCGGCAGATCTTGACCCGGAAAGGGATCGCGGGCAGTGACTTTGGACAGCAGGTAGGCCCCCACGGTAACGATGGTGCTGATCAGCGGCACGGTCAAAAAGGCCAGCAGCAGCGAGCCCTGCGCCAGACCGGTCAATACACCAATCAGAACGACGGCCACGGGCAGCTTGACGAATTTGCTGGTGATGGGCAGGCCAACGAAATTGTACAAACCCTGTGTAATCAACACGTTGACCACGGTCACAATCAGAGCAAATTCCCAGTTGGGCATGTCTGTCCAAGCGGTGGAGCCCAGTATGAGGCAAACGATGGCAACGATGAGTGACGCCAACAGCCCGCCAATCGTGGGGATCAACGTCAGCACACCGGTCAAAACCGCCATCACCGCAGCAAATGGCACACCCATGAGGGCGAACTGTATCCAGGACAGCACGCCCAACAGCACCCCGAATACGACATTGGCCAGAATGAAACCAACCCAGATGTTGTCCAGCTTCATCAGCAGCAGGCCGACCTCGCGTTCGTGCGGTTCCTCCAACCAACCCGCCAGATGCCCGCGCGCCGACGCCAGATTGAGCATGAGCAGGAACGAAAAGAACAACCCACTGCCGATGGTCGCAATAAAACCGCCTACCCCTTTGACCGTGTTCAGCCCCAGCTGTCTGAGAGAAGTGATGCCTTCCTGTACCAGCTGCGGCAGGTCGACCTGGCGCAGGAAATCCCGGAACGTGGGCGATGCCGTGATGAGTGTCAGCTCTTTTTCGAAGGCCTGGGCCTGCTGTTGAACTGTCGTCACGAACTCATCCCAGCGGGCGTTCATCCGATCGGCGAGTGAAAACAGCACATAACCAAGCACCAGAATCAAGACCAGGTACGCCAGCAGGGTCGCCGGTATCTGCCGCATACCCGCGTGACGCATCAGCAGCCGAATCGGAATAAACAGCAGGAACGCCACCAAAAAACCGACGAGAACGATGTTGAGCACCGGCGCCAGCACGATGGGGATCAGGGCAATGCCAATTAGCACCACCACGAGCGCCACGTAACGCAGCGGCATGCTCCACTGGGCTGACGCCCGGTCCAGCGGCGTGTTCACCGCTGGCGTCACGGACGACAAAGTCTCGTCGTCAGGCACCACGCACTACCCTCCTTAAGTCGTTCCGCCAGTTTTCAAACAAGACAGCGGCGTTTGCGGACCGGTACAATCACGCCCATTATACACGCAGCCACGGTGACGATGAAATTGCACCCATACTGCACCATCCATCGCGGTGCAGACCATCATCCTCGTGAGCCGAGCGGTTTCTGCGGTCTACGGCGTGGGCAGACGATACGTAATCACCAGACGTGGACGGCCACCGGTGGGGTTGCCCCCGCTCCAGACGCGCTCCGAGCTGTCGAACTGGTATTGAACATTGTGCGCCGCCTCGCCCACCAGCAGCAGCCCGCGGTTGGCATTCGGGAACTGCAGCCACTCGCGCACGGCCGGCGTCACGTCCCAGCGCACCCAGCCGGCCGTCTGATTGAGCCGCTGGGTGTCGAGCACCACCGGGCTGCGGTCCGCGTCGCCGCTGGCACCCGGGGCTTCCCAGAATTGATTGCTCAACGCCCGGTACCAGGT
>JAYRNS010000559.1:0-2694 GCA_041912075.1 Anaerolineae bacterium | reverse complement strand
TTCGTTATGCCGAAGTGGCTCGTCTTCTCACCGGTCATCCCGGCGCGACCGCCGCCGATGGGGTCGCATGGATCGAGGCACTGGTCAGCGACCTGCACATCCCGCGTCTGGCCGCGTACGGCATCGGCCCGCATGACTTCGACCAGATCATCCCCCGTGCCCGTGCTGCCAGCAGCATGGCCGCCAACCCCATCGCACTCACCGACCAGGAACTCACCGAAATCCTACAGCGCGCCCTATGACCCCAAATCCAAAATCGCAAATCCAAAATCCAAAATACCACGACCTCTCGCGCCCGTTCACCCCACGCACCGCCGTCTTTCCCGGTGACACGCCAGTGACCATCAGCCAGGTGATGGGCATCGCCGCCGGTGATTCGTGCAACGTTAGCAGCATCAGCTTGAGCGTGCACGCCGGCACGCACATCGATGCGCCGCGCCATTCTGCCGACGATGCGCCAGGCGTGGATCAGGTGCCGCTCGACGTGCTGATGGGACCGGCGCGCGTGATCAGCATCGCCGCTGCGGTCCTGACACCGGCGGTCCTCGAACAGTTCGACCTGGCTGGCGTCACGCGCCTGCTGCTGCACACGTCAGCCAGCACAGTGCCTAATGATGTGTGGGAGAGTCACTTTGTGGCGATCACGCCCGAAGCCGCCACGTGGCTGGGGGAGCGCGGTCTGCGGTTGATTGGCACCGACACCCCGTCGGTCGATCCCGCTGCAAGCCCGGACCTGCCGGCGCACAAGACGTTTCTGCGCTACGACGTCATCATCGTGGAAAACCTGCGCCTGGATGGGGTACCCGACGGTGACTACGAGCTCATTGCCCTGCCGTTGAGCATCGTCGACAGCGATGCCGCACCGGCGCGCGTGCTGTTACGCCAGATCGCGGCGTAGGGCCTGGATCTCAGCCTGGAGACGCGCCAGCTCCTGCTGCAGCGCCGGCGCACGCGCCGCTTCCGCAGCCAGAGGTGCCAGGGTGGTCTGCGCCTGGGCGGCCGGCGCCGCTAGATTGGCCACGCCCTGCAGCCGTGTCTGTAAATCATTGATCTGCGCCAGCAGGGCATCAGCCTGCTGCACCACTGCCGTGTTTCCCTGGCTGACCAGTCGGGTCCTGGCCTGCTGTACCCGATCGTTGAGCGTACCGGCCTGGGCGCGCAGCTCGACTGCCCTGGCAGCCGCCGGCGGGACGCCGGCCAGTGACGTGCTGACCTGGTTGACCTGGCTGGCCGCCTGGCGCAGCTGGGCGTCCAGCGGTGCCAGCCGTGTTTCAGCCGCAGTGACCCGCTGGCGCAGGGCCGGCTTTTCGTCGACGAGGATCGGCTCGTCACGCAGGCGCGCCACGCGTGACAAGATCGTGATCGGCTGTGCGTTGTTGTCCAGACCCAGGTGGCGGAAGGTGATCCAGCGCCCACCGCTGTGCCCCACTTCGTACAGACAAGCCCCGACCACGTAGTTATCGCGGCACAGCTCAGTGTTGTACCATTTGAGCGATTCCCAGTACTGATCCTGCGGGATCGTGTCGCCGGGGTACAGCCACCCCACGTCGTCCGAAGCGCCGCGGTACTTGTACATGCGCGCCAGCCCCGCTTCGGTGATGACCGCTTTGAACGGCCGGTTGAAGCGGCTGCGAATGGCTTCCAGCACAGGCCGGTAGAGCAGCGTTCCCGTTTCCGTACCGGGCTGGGGCATCAAGGTGGGCCAGCCGTATTCGTGGAAACCGAGATAAATGTGGGACTGCAAGGTGCGCGGGAACCAGTCGATGTAGTGCTCGGGTCGGGTGTAGTTGCCCGCGCCAAAATTGAAGGCCACGGCCTCCAGACCCTGCGTCTGCAGCCGCTGGCGAAATGCTTCCTGGAACTTGTCCAGCGCATCGGCGCGCTTACGAAAAAGCGCATCGACCTGGTAGTTGGGAAAGCTGGCTGGTCCGCGCAGCGATTCGTTCAGGCTCATCCAGGCATCGACCAACAGATGCCCGTTGACCCGTTCGGTGGCGTAACCGAAATCGTAACTCAAGATCTGGTCGGCCAGCTGGCGACCGGCCGCCGCGGGGTCGCTGCTGTCGAGCATGGCATCCTGCGCCGAGGTGTCGAGCGGCCAGCGACCAATGATAAACGAGTCCGGTGACAGGCCGCGGCGAATCTCCTGCAGCAGCCCGCGATCACCGCGGTGGAACAGAATAACCGGCGGCTTGACTTCGGCCAGCGCGTCACGCAGAAACTCGACCGTCGAAACCTCGATGTAGAAGCCAAGTTTGTTCATGTCACTTCTTCGCCTTGCGCGCACGTGCCTGCTGGCGCGCCTTCATCCCGCTGCCCAACGTTGCCACCGACACCGGTGCTGGCACGTCATGCCCCTCGTCCGCCGCAGCGGACGGCTCGACGATGGCCGCCTCGAATTCGGTGGTCACGTCAATCTCTGGCGGCGAACTTGCCGTCTCGACCGGGACGTCCTCAGCAGCCGGCACCTCGACCGTGACATCCTCCTCCGCACCGGGTACCAGGATGTCGGTCAGTGGTACCATGTCGGGTGTAGGCAGCGGACCGCCGGCCGGGCCAGGTGCCGACTCGGGGCTGGGGGGCTGCGTGCCATCCTCTACCCAGACTTTTGGGAAGTTACATTCATCTGTGACGGGAGCCGTTTCCAGGTCTTCATCTGCCTTTTGGTCATATGGCTTCAGACCTGCCGGGTTG
>JAYRNS010000558.1:0-3310 GCA_041912075.1 Anaerolineae bacterium | reverse complement strand
GCGCCTTCTGCTGGGACGGGTAGAAGTTGAAGAAACGCAGCAGGCAGGTGTCGCCACCATCGTCCACCGTCACCAGCAGCTGCCGGCGCGGCCGAAAACTCACCTCGCTGGCCGTCACCACAGCCTCGATCTGCACCTCGTCGCCCTCGCGCCCATCACGAAGACTCACGATGCGGGTCTCGTCCTCGTAGCGCAGCGGCAGGTGCAGGGCCAGATCGATGTCGCGCACCAACCCGAGCTTGCGCAGGGCTTTCTGGGGGGCGCTCAGGGGATTGACATTCGACCGGGGCGACGGAGCAGGCGTGATGGCCGACATGGTGCGCATTGTCCATGCCCGGGAGGATGTCGGCGCTGCTCTTCTGTCCATGCCTTGGTGGCCAAGGCAATCTTGTCAGGTGCAGACGACTGAAGAAATTCTCGTCCGGTCCGACACTTACAAATCGTTTCCATCCCGCACGAACAGGATGCTACGCTGACAGGCCCTGTTTCCAGCAAAGCACGCGATGCCCTCTCCCCAGAACGGATTCACCTCTGCCACCACGCCCGTGCCAGCTTCGGGCGATGTCCTGCTGGACAGCCTGACCGGCGACTACAAGGCTGGCGGAGCTCTGGGTACGGGCGCGGTGCTGACTTACAGCTTCCCTTGGAGCGCATCGCCCGTCGCCGTCTGGGCCAACAATCCGTACTATTCACCACTCAACGAGCCGGCCGCCGGCTTCGCACTGAACGCGATGCAGCAGGCGGCATTCCGCACTGCCCTGGCAAGCTGGAGCGCCGTGGCGAACATCCAGTTCGTCGAAGTGCCTGACGCACCGGATTCGGTCGGTGACATCCGTGTCGCGTGGACCGCACTGCCCAACCCGCCGTCGGACGCCTGGTCGTGGCAAAGCCATGATTTCTGGTCGAGCGCCGGCGACATCTGGCTGTCTGAAGCCCTGATGGGCGGGCGACCAGTCATTGATTGGCAGGCTGGCGGGTTCAATTACATGGCCCTGATTCATGAGGTTGGACATGCTCTATGGATGGAGCACCCCTTTGAGGGCGCCGCGCCGATGCCAGCGGAGTTTGACAACCACCAGTACACAATAATGTCGTATACCGAACATACGCAATACCTGTTCGTGCAATACCATCCTGCAGTGCAGGAGTCAGATGGTTCCGTAACCGTGCATTGGGATCTGGTGCCAGTCTACCCAAGCACACCCATGTTGTTGGACGTCGCAGCCATCCAGCGCTTGTACGGCGCAAATATGAATTGGAATACCGGGGATGACGTCTATACCTTCGCTCCCGACACGCCATTTTTCTTGACCCTCTGGGATGCTGGTGGCAATGACACCATTTCGGCAGTCAGTTTCACGACAAACTGCTTAATCGACCTTCGCGACGGGCATTACTCGAGTCTGTACATCTTTCCTGATCCAACCATCACCGGTCTTGTCAACCCGCCCCTGGTTCCTTCAGTGCCCAACGGCTACGATGGCACCGACAATCTGGCCATCGCTTGGGGTGCGGTTATAGAAAACGGTGTTGGTGGCGATGGGGACGACGTACTGATCGGCAATGCTGTCGGGAATCGTCTGACAGGCAATGCCGGCAATGATCGCCTAGATGGTGGGGACGGCATTGACACAGCGTACTTCAACGGGTTACTCGGGCAGTTTCATGTCACAAAGACTTCGTCTGGCAGTTGGTCCGTCCAAGATTCGCTGGGGTTCGACGGCATTGATCTGCTCCACGATGTTGAACGTCTGCAATTCGGAGACAAAAGGATTGCCCTTGATTTGAGGCCCGACGAACATGCGGGCCAATCCCTTGAATTTCTCGGTGTGCTGGCTCCTGCCGCCATCCAAAATCCTGATACCGTTGGCGTCATCCTAAGCCTGTTCGATCAGGGATTGAATCTGGGTGACGTATTCCAAATAGCAATTGACAGACGTCTGGTGAGCCAGCTTGCCGGTTCAAGCAGCAACGTTGATCTTGCTCGATTGGCCTTCAGAAACGTGGTTGGTTCGGAGGCCGATACAGCCACGCTCGACATCTTGGTCGGTTTCATGGATGGGCGCAGCGCCAGTTACTCGCAATCGGAGTTCCTGTCGGTAGTCGCCGGGATGGAAGTCAATCGCACACATATTGGCCTTATTGGGTGGCAGGAAACGGGCATTGAATTCGCTTGAGAATGGACAGCCGATGGGAGAATTTCAAGCTTTTCCCCCCTTGGCACGGGCCCGTCCGGCCCTCAAGCACCATGACAACCGCCCCATTTGAATCCGCGCGCCCCTTCACCCTCTCCGATTTCGACTTTGAACTGCCCCCCGAGCTGGTGGCGCAACACCCGGCGGCCGAACGCAGTGGATCGCGGCTGCTCGACGGCAGTGGCCACACACCGGTGGATCGTATCTTTCGCGATTTTCCGGGCCTGCTGAACCCCGGCGACCTGCTGGTGTTCAACGACACCCAGGTCATCAAGGCGCGCCTCTTCGGCGAAAAAGCCACCGGCGGCAAGCTGGAGCTGCTGGTCGAGCGCGTGCTGCCGGGCCACGAGGTGGTGGCCCACATGAAGGTCAGCAAAAAACCGCCCGTGGGCGCCACGCTGCGCATGGCCGAGGGTTTCACCGCCACGCTGCTCGGGCGCTGGCCCGAGCCGGATGGCGCGCTGTTCCACCTGCGTTTCAGCGACGAACCGCACGCGCTGATGCAGCGCCACGGCCACGTGCCCTTGCCGCCCTACATCACCCACGCCGACAGTGCCGAGGACGAGCGGCGCTACCAGACTGTGTTCGCACGCCACCCCGGCGCGGTCGCCGCGCCCACGGCGGCGCTGCACTTCGACGAAGGCGTGCTGTCCGCGCTGCAGGCGCGCGGCGTGCAACGCGCCAGCGTCACCCTGCACGTGGGCGCCGGCACCTTTCAGCCGGTCAAGACCGAAAACCTCGCCGAACACACCATGCACAGCGAGTGGTACGACGTGCCCGAATCCACGCGGGAGGCCATCGTGGCCTGCCGCGCCCGTGGCGGGCGCGTGGTGGCCGTCGGCACCACCACCGTGCGCACGCTCGAGTCCTGGGCGCGCAGCTGCACCGGGCCCGACCTGGTTGGCGGGCAGATGCAGGGCGACACCACGATCTTCATCACGCCGGGCTTCCGATTCCAGGTGGTGGACGCGCTGCTCACCAACTTCCACCTGCCCAAGAGCACGCTGATGATGCTGGTCAGCGCCTTTGCCGGTCACGCCCACGTGATGGCCCTGTACCGCCACGCCATCGCGCAGCGCTACCGGTTCTTCAGCTACGGCGACGCGATGCTCCTG
>JAYRNS010000557.1:0-2247 GCA_041912075.1 Anaerolineae bacterium | reverse complement strand
TCGCCCCTTCACGTTTCGTCCAGACCATACACGCGGCTGCCAGAGCCGCAACGAACAAAACCCCGGGCTGCTCACCATCCAGCCAACGCACCAGATACACTGCGGCGATGGTCGTGTACACCGCCAGCGGCACGTCGGCCATCACGACACCGGCCCACGTCGCGATCCCTGGCATGAGCAGCAGCACGGCCGTGGCCATCAGAGCGTACAGGTGGCTAACTTGCAGGTGGCGTAGCGCCCCATAGGTCACACCGCCCAGCGCAAGGTACCAAAGCACACTGACGACGCCCACCAATCGGTCATCCAGGCTGCCCATCCAGCCGTACAGCCAGGCTTCGACCAGGGGAAATAACAACGGATAACCGGGTAAGGTCACCGCGCGCGCTGGATCAGCGAATACGGCCGGTGCGATGCCGTCTTGCAGAAAAATCACCCGCGCCTTCATCCCCCACGTCACCCAGCTGTCCCAGATGCGCAGCGGCTGCCCCACGGCGGGCAGCACGACGACTAGCAGCTGTAACAGCAGCAGTCCGAGCAAGACCACCTGCAGCGTTGACCTGAGCGCACGATGGTCACGGGACTGCTGAGTGCCCGGCAACGCACGACCCGGCTGGGTCACCAAGGGTAGTGCCGGCGGCCCACGCCTGGTCCGGCGCACCAGGTGCAGAGCGCCAAAGACGGCACCACCCACCGTGAGCAGCACTATCTGCCCGGACAACCTCAGACCTAAAGCGTTCAGTGCAGCCATGCCCAGACCAACCACCCCGGCACCCAGTGCCCAGGCCAGGGCCCAGACTTCGACACCGCGGGTGCGGTGGCCGAGTGCGCCGGCCGCGACCAATACCAACCAGCCCCACAGCAGAATCGAACCCAGCCCCAGCAGCAGACGCAGCAGCCGCACCACCAGCATGGGCGCCGTCAGCCGTGGCATGCCGGCGGTCGGAGCCACCGCTGGAACCGGCTGATCCTTGCCCAGGGCCAGTAGAAAACCATCCCCGTTCTGGAACAGGCGCTGACCAGGCAGGTGTGGATCGTCAATACCCACCGCCAGCACATGGGTGGCCCCTTTGCTGGCTGCCACGGCCGCCAATGACGGCGCGTCGACCGGCGCCGAAATCCACCACCGTGCCTCCCACGTGCCATCCGGCGGCGCGGGAGAAAGCCACCAGACAGAACGCGGTGCCAGGTAATACAGCGCCCGGTGAAAGGTGATGTATTCGGTCTGGCGGACGGCGTGGCCGTTCGTGACCAGGAGGACCGTCGCATCGGGCGGCAGCAGGGCATTGGCCGTTTGCAGCAGATCGTAGGGCACGTCACCCAGCATGGCACGCGACTGGGCGTCTGGATCGAGCCACAGCTGGGCCAATGGCGGCATCGGCCCGGCCATCGTCTCGGCCTGACGCACGAGTCCACGGATACCAAGGGCCAGCAGAACGGCCAGCCCCAGCCCGCAGAGCCAGCGGACGACGCTCGCCTGGGCGGTCATTGGCGCGGCACCTGGAGGATCTCGAACGTTCCGTATGTTGGGTCGTCGATGACGGCCAGCCGCTGTGCGTTGTGGTCGTGCAGCCAGGCCTGCAGCGTCTGGGCATTGGCCTGGTTACGCGCACCGGGCTGCGAAAAGTACTCGCGCATGCGCGGGTCGACGATGATGACGTCCGGGGCGATGCGGTCGAGCCCGGCAGCCAGTGTGAGGGGCGGCTCAGTGTAGGCCGGATCGGTCCACAACACCGGCACGGCAAACGACCGTACGTCGTGGTCGTGCAGCCCCAGCCAGTAGGTGTGCAAGACGAGCACGCGTGCGTCGTCGGGCAGGGTCTCGCGAATCTGGGTGGCAAGCTGTGCGTAAGGGGTTGTGGTCTGTGCGACACGTTCGAGCGTTACCAGCCGCGAAAAGCCTTCGAGGGCGACCAGGAGTAGGAGCACCAGGCCAGCCAACCGCAGACCGTGCCGCACCCGCCCGGCCCGGCCCGCCCAGTCCCACACCTGCCACGCCCCCCAGCTGACGGCCATCGCCCACACCGGCAGCACCACCACCAGGTAGTTGGCCAGTTTCAGACGAATGAGCAGGGCGAACAGCACCGGTATCACCAGCCCGGGCACCGCCAGCGCCCTGGCTGCTTCGTCACGCACACGCCAACCCCGCCAGGCCAGGGCCAGCAAGACCAGCGGCAGTGCAGCGATCGTTACCCACCAGCCCACGCGCAGGAGGACCTCGGGACTTCCCAGGTCCAGCCCCGGTGCGTA
>JAYRNS010000556.1:0-2860 GCA_041912075.1 Anaerolineae bacterium | reverse complement strand
GCCGACCATAAAGGCGTAGGTGCCGGCACCGCCGGCCAGGCCGCTGGTTTCGGTATCGAGAAAGACGGCTTTGGAGAAATCGAAGGTCTCGAGGTGCGCATCGGGATAGAGAACGGCCAGCCCGTCCACACGCTGGGTCAGACAGTCCCCCAGGGCATAATGGCTGCGCACCGTGGCACCGGCATAGGCCACCTCGCGCACAAAACAGGCGCCGTGTGGGGTTTCCACAACCTGCCCATCGAGCAGCGCCTCGACGCCGCGCACACGGCGGTTGGCAGCCGGTGGCTTGTCCGGTGGTCGTGCATCCAATCCGGTCGTGCCACGTACCAGCCCGCTGATGCCTTTCAGACGCGCCAGTTTCTCCGCCAGGTCCGACATGGTTTACGTCGCCGATGCGCCCAGCAGCGCCAACACAACGAGCGTCGTGTTATAAAGCGTGTGGATGGCGATGCTCATGGTCAGGTTGCCGCGGATGCGTACCCAGCCGAGCACG
Organism: Anaerolineae bacterium; assembly: GCA_041912075.1. GTDB lineage: Bacteria > Chloroflexota > Anaerolineae > SSC4 > Amarolineaceae > SSC4. The sequence goes on along the minus strand of JAYRNS010000556.1, from coordinate 2,367 downwards.
AGACCCAGTAGGAACACCTGCAGGAATGCCAGCGACAGACCGTATTGAACGTGTGATATGGCAAACAGGAAGGTTGTCACCCACAAGCCAAACCGCGGCTGCAAAGCGCCGCGGAAGATGATCTCTTCTCCCAGCCCGGCTGCCAGCCCAATCGTCAGCGCGCCCAGGGGCGACATCAGCCCACCGAACATCGCCTCGGTGACACCGGCAATCCGCTCGTAACCGGCAGGATCCAACTGCAGCCAGGCAAAGGCCAGGATCGTATCGAGCAGGACGAACCCCGCGGCGATGCCCACCACAGCTGCCCATTGCCGCAGCGTTGGCCAGGCCAGCCCCAGGCGGTCGGCCACAGCATCGGCTGGCCGCCGGATCCACAGCCCTACACCCACGAGACCCATGATGATGAAGGCGGCACCCTGCTGCCACAACTCGCTGGCCCCCAGCATATCTTCGAACTGACTCAGGTTCTCCAGGTTGCCCAGAAGCGCGAGCTGCGCCGGCGTCATGCCCAACAGATAGATGGCAAACACGATCGCGGCGAGGTTGACCATCGAGTTGGGCGCGATGGGCAGGACGCGTGCCAGGGCGCGGCGCACGTGTGGGATGAACGGCACGAACCCCAGCAAGCCGGTTGTCACCAGCCAAAAACCCAGTTGAGTCCACTGGGGCTGGATCCGCATCGTGGCCAGCGGGTTCTCGGACAGGCTGGCCAGCATGGGCTCGATCAGGAACGACACCGCCCCCAGGAACATCAGCGCCAGGTTGATCAGGGTCAGCAGCAGGTAGGTCAGGATGCGAAACGGCTCGCCGTTGCGCTCGGCCAGGTTGGCCAGCAACAGGATGACAATGAACGGTACGAATTGAATAAAAACCATCGGTTCCTTCCGGGATCATGGCATCAATCGGTCTATGACTGCGTGCCGACAGAGGTCTATTATAACACATCCTGGCCGACTACCATCGTTCCAGGGCGCGCGCCACATTGGCCGGCACCTGGTTGTGCGATACCCGCTGCAGAAACGCAAGCAGACGGGCACCGGTAAGGCCGGTTTCTCGTGCACGGCGCAGCGAGGTCTGGGTGATGCGGTAACGAAACTCGGGTTGGCTGGACTCCCAGCCGGCAAAACGTGCCACACGGAAGCGGTCTAGGGCTGCCGTTTCGTGTGAAAAGTATATCCGGAAGTCGTCGGTGACGCGCACAGGTGGCGCAGGGGGCGCGGGTGGCGCTGGCCAGTCCCGCATCCAGGCGAAACCGGTCTCGGTGATACGCACGGCCTGCGCCGCGGTACCGGTCAACGGATCACCCAGGTCGATGGCACCCAGCCAGTGCAGCGGGCCGGCCAGGAGATACGTGATGAGCGCACCTTCGACGTCGTGCCAATGCTCGAAACCCAAGAGATAGTTGGGTTCGTCGGCTCGCCGGACATACCACGTCGTATAGATGCCATCGACGCGTTGAAAGTCCGGATCGTAATCGTGCATGGCGTTGATCACGTCGGCCGCGGCGTACCAGGCATCAGGTGCGGCTGTCGACAGGTCGTGTACAAAGCGTTGACGCGTGCCGGCCGGGTCATTGTGCCAGCTGCTGCCCTCACAGCGCAGGGTGGGTGTGCGCAGCAAGTCATTCCACTGGACGGAGTCCAACCAACCTCGCCACAACTGCTGCTGCTGCTGTGCGCCCGTGCTCTCCAGCCAGGTGCGCACCGCCGGGGGATCAAGACGCACCCGTCCGGTTTCCTGATGAACCCAGCCCAACGATTCAGCCAGGCTGAGGAGCAGGCTGAGCCGGTCACCGCTTTCGTTGCGCCCCACGTGTGGCAGGTCAGATTCGGCCGCAGGGTGAAGAAGCTGCTGGTTGAGTGTATTCAGGGCGCGCGGCGACCACAGCCCGGCACTGTCGACGGCCACCCGCTCACTGGCAACCAGGGCCAGCAGGCTGACCATGTCGGTGAGGAGGGTACGCCCGGTGCTGTGCACCACGGCTGGCGCCGCAGTCGGTGAGATAGGCAGGGACGGTTGGCCGCCTCCTCCAGCTGGCAGCCAGGGCAGGACATCGAGCGGCACAAAAACGAACTCGGCCAGGTCCCCCGCCACCACGGCGAACGTGCGCCCGACCAGCCCGCGGTACCAGAGCGTTTCGGCCGGATTTTCCGGCGCCAGCCAGGGCTGCGCACGCGTCAGCCAGTTCGGTCCGCCCTGACGCATCTCACCGGCCAGGCGAAAAAAGGCCGGTGCATTCATACGCCCACCAGCCGCCACCAGCTGCCTGAGCACCGCCTGTACGTCTGGGGTACACGATTCCACCGCTTCGACGATGCCCGCGGGATCGGCCAGGGCGACCGCCAGCTCCTCGACCATCTCGGGCTG
>JAYRNS010000555.1:0-5153 GCA_041912075.1 Anaerolineae bacterium | reverse complement strand
GCCGGCACGTACAACGTGATCGCGACCGCGGCTGACCACAACGCGGTGACGCTGAACAACGTGACCGTTACGGATGGCCACATCACGCCCGTGACCTTTGTCCTGCCCCTCAGCCCCGGTGCCTGTACGTTTGGCTCACAGGTCAACGTCGCCTACAGCAACGACTTCGAAACCAACACCACCGGCTGGACACACAGCGGCACGGGTGACACCTGGGCCCTGGTGGGCACACGCACCCACAGCGGCATCAAGGCCTGGCGTGCCACAGCCCCGGCGACGACCAGCGACCAGCGCCTGGTGTCACCGCCGATCAGCGTACCCAGCGGGCAGACCCCAGTCAACCTGCAGTTCTGGAATTACCAGTCGATGGAGAGCCGGACGGGTGGGTGTTACGACGGCGGTATTCTGGAGGTGTCGACCAATGCCGGCAGTACCTGGACGCAGATTACCAGCGGGCTGTTGACCGACCCCTACGACGGGCCGTTTGGGGGTGGCAATCCCCTCGGTAGTGTCAACGCCTGGTGCGGCGATCCGCAGGACTGGCTGAATTCGGTCGTCAACCTGGCACCCTACGCCGGGCAAACGGTCCAGTTCCGCTGGCGCCTCGGTACCGATACGGGCGTGGGCCGGGAAGGCTGGTACGTCGACGACGTCGTCGTCCAGGCCTGTCAGGCACGCGCATGTCATTGGGCCGACGTCAACTGCTCGTGTAACAACGGCAGCTCGACCACCATCGATGTCTACGACATCACCGTCGTGGCCAATGCGTGGAATGCCTACAACCGCAGCGGCATCTATTCCCAGGCCGCCGATATCAACTGCCGTGCGACCGGTGGGTGTGACAATGTGATCGATGTCGTCGACGTACAAACCGCCGCCTCGGTGTGGGGATTAGCCTGTCCGGAACGCTGAGATCCATTTTGGATTTGCGATTTTGGATTTTGGATTGCGATAGCGATGGTTGGAAAGGAGACTTCCGAAGTCAACAAGACTTCGGAAGTCTCTCCAATTCCAGAGTCGAAAACATGAGGCTGCTGGCCTCATGGGCAGCTTGGTGGACGTTTCACGCCTCACGTCGGCTTGCAAGGAGTATCCATGATGCCACGAACCCGTCTTCGGCGCTACCTGCGCGATCTACTCTTGATCATCGTCGGCGTCACCATGATGGCTCTGGCGGTCGATATCTTTCTCGATCCCAACAACGTAGTGCCTGGTGGTTTCACAGCCCTGGCGATTTTTGCCAACCGTTTGTGGGGCTGGCCGGTTGGTACGACCCTGCTCGTGCTCAACATCCCCTTTCTGATTGCCGGGGCGCTGCTGTTAGGTCGTTCGTTTGGCCCTAAGACAGTCCTGGCGACTGTGCTGCTGTCGCTTAGCATCGACTTCTGGCAGGGACGCGTGCCGACCGTACAGGGTGATCCGCTCCTCTACGTGGCGTACGGCGGTCTTTTGTTTGGTCTGGGCCAGGGCCTGGTTTTCCGCGCCAACGCCACCACCGGTGGCACCGAAACGCCGGCCAAGCTGCTCGAGCATTTTTTCCACGTGCGTATGTCGCAATCGCTGCTGGCGATGGATGTGTTGATCCTTGGCCTGGCCGCGATCTTTTTTGGACTGGAACCGGCCTTGTATGCCCTGATCGTCGCCTGGGTGATGGCGCGCATGATCGACCTGGTGGACGTTGGATTCAATGCCAGTATCAGCGCGTTCATCGTCACCGATCAGGTGGAATCGATTCGTGATGCTATCCTGGACGAGCTCGATCGTGGGGTGACGATCCTGACCGGCGAGGGTGGTTATACCGGTGTTCCGCGCACCCTGCTGTTCACCGTGATCAACCGCCGCGAAGCCAGCCAGCTGCGCGCCCTGGTTAGCCAGGTCGATCCCCAGGCCTTCATGGTGCTCAATCCGAGCACCGAGGTGCTTGGGGAAGGGTTCAAACCGCTGCTGCGCCCGCTGCCCAGGCGATTTCGTGAGGCGTGATGGCCGTCCGCGAATGCCGGTCGCGAATGCACGAATTCTGCCTTGGGGTGCGGCAGCAAGGGGCGTGCTGGTACCGGCGCGCAGGGCAAAAGCGCAAGTGTGACTTGCGCACTCCAAATCCGCACTTCAGAATTGACACATTCCAGCAACCGTGCTAGACTTCCGCCCATCCAAACTGGGACAACACTGTGGTGACGATTCACGTTTTGACCATCCAGGCCATCGCCAAGCAGATCAAGTGCAAGAAGCCGGACCTTAGCGTCTGGTAGTTTGTGCTTGCCCAGTCTAACATACGAAGGCACAGCCGGCTTCCAGACATCCTGGGGCCGGTTTTTTTGTTGACCGGCCACCAGACCCTGTTCTGTTCTGCCGGTTTTTTCATCAATTCGCACCATTCAGGGCTTGTAAAAGAATAAAACTTCCTGCATAATGGCCAGAATTCACCGTAAATCACGGTAAGTTATTCTTTTACAAGCCCATAGATCAACGGGAGAGCCACATGTCACTGGACAATTTTGCCATCATCGAATCCACCCTGCGCGAAGGTGAGCAGTTTGCGAATGCCTTTTTCACCACTGAACAAAAGGTGGAAATCGCCCAAGCGCTCGATGCGTTTGGTGTCGAGTACCTGGAGCTGACGTCGCCCATGGCGTCTCCCCAAAGCCTGGAAGACTGCCGCACGATCGCACGCCTGCCGCGGCGCACGCGCATCCTCACCCACACCCGTTGCCACCTGGACGACGCACGGGTCGCGATCGACAGCGGCGTCGATGGCATCGACGTGGTCATCGGGACGTCGTCCTATCTGCGTGAGTTCAGTCACGGCAAGGATATCCCGTACATCATCGAAAATGCGATCCGCGTGGTCGAATTCATCAAGTGTCAGGGTCTCGAAGCCCGGTTCAGTACCGAGGATTCCTTCCGCTCCGACCTGGTCGACCTGCTCACGGTCTACCGGGCCGTCGACCGCATCGGCGTCAACCGTGTCGGTATTGCTGACACCGTGGGCGTGGCCACGCCGCGTCAGGTGTTCGACCTGGTGAGCACGCTGCGCAAACTGGTGAGCTGTGACATCGAATTCCACGGCCACAACGATTCGGGCTGCGCCATTGCCAATGCGTTCAGCGCGCTGGAGGCTGGCGCAACGCACGTCGACACGACGGTGTTGGGCATCGGCGAACGCAACGGCATTACCCCGTTGGGTGGATTGGTGGCCCGCCTCTATGCCACCGATCGGGCTCTGGTGCAGAAATACAATCTGCCGCTGCTGCGTGACGTCGAGAACCTGGTCGCCGATATCGTCGGTGTCGACGTGCCGTTCAACAACTACATCACCGGATTTGCGGCGTTTACCCACAAGGCCGGCATCCACGCCAAAGCCATCTTGAACAATCCTTCGACCTACGAAATCCTCGATCCGGCCGATTTTGGACTCAGCCGCTATATCCACATCGCCCACCGACTCACTGGCTGGAATGCGATCAAGGCGCGCGCCGAACAGCTCCAGCTCGACCTGACCGACGACGACGTCAAAGAGGCAACCGCCCACATCAAAGCCCTGGCCGACGAAAAATCACTGGCCCTGGACGACGTCGACGCCATCCTGCGCGCCTGGCGCCATCCCCATCCTCAAGCCATGGCTGCCGCATGAGAGGTGAATGGGAGATGCGACAGTTGCACATGGGTACGGACCGCCTACTCCCTACTCCGTACTCCCTACTCCCTACTCCCAAGGTGCCCAAACATGAATGATGCAGAATTGAAACCGCCAGGCACAATGACAGACGTCGGCCTCTGGCAGGAAGTCAGCTCCACGGAGGCGTTTCACAACCGCTGGTTACACATTACGCTGGATACGGTTCGCCTGCCGAACGGCCAGACCTACGAGTACACCACGATCCGTCGCGAGGTGCAAGGGGTTGGGGTGATTGGATTCAATGCGCAGGGCCAGGTGCTGCTGCAGCGTGAATACCGGCACCCGGTCAGCCAGGTGATCTGGCAGATACCGGGGGGTCTCACCAGCCCCGGCGAAGAACCGGCGCTCTGCGCGGCGCGCGAACTGCGTGAAGAGACCGGTTATGCCGCTGAAGCGCTCGACTACCTGGGCAGCTTCTGGGACAACCCCGCCTTGGGGAACGCGATCAATCATCTCTTCGTGGGACGCAACCTCCATCCCGTGTCACCTGGTGAGCGCGACGAAGCCGAGTTCATGAGCAATCATTGGGTTGACGTCGCCTGGCTAAAACGAGCGATTGCCGATGGCACGATCAAGGATCGCGTCGTGGTATGTGCCGTGGCCTACCTCTGGCTGCGCGGCGAGCTTGGCCGTTTTGGATTTTAGATTTTGGATTGTGGATTTTAGGTTTTGGGTTGGCTTATGAATTCGATGGGAAGAACCTTTGTAGAGAAAGCATTGGCTCGGGCGGCTGGTGTGTCAGTGGTGGTTCCCGGCCAGATCGTGGACGCGCGTCCAAACATCGCATTGAGCCACGACAATACGGCGGCGATCCTGCGAATCTTCCGCCAGCTCGGCGTAGCCCAGGTCTGGAACGCTGGCCGGATCGCCATCACGCTCGACCACGCCGCGCCGGCGCCGACGACCAAACATGCCGAAAACCACGCCGAAATTCGGCGTTTCGTGACCAACCAGGGCATAAAACACTTCTACGAAGTGGGTCGCGGGGTGTGCCACCAGGTGCTCAGCGAAGAAGCGCTGGTCCTGCCCGGCCAGACGATCCTCGGCGCCGATTCGCACACGGCGCACTTCGGCTGGCTCGGTGCGTTCGGTGCTGGGGTCGGCCGCAGTGAGATGGCTGCGATATGGGCGACGGGCGAGCTGTGGCTGCGCGTGCCAGAAAGCATCCAAATCCGGCTCGAAGGCAGCCTGAATGATTGGACCACCGCCAAGGACCTGGCGCTGCACATCATCGGCCAGCTCGGCGCCGACGGCGGTCTCTACGCCTCGGTCGAGCTGGTTGGCCCGGCGGTTGCCCACATGAGCCTGGAGAGCCGAATGGTCCTGGCCAACATGATGGCCGAGTTTGGCGTGAAGAACGCCTATCTCGCGCCCGACGCTGCGGTGTTCGAGTGGCTCGTCACCCGCCGTTTGCGCCGCGCTGGCGCGGATGATGCCGGGCTGGCCGGGGAAATGCGGCAGTCCATCGAGGCTGATG
>JAYRNS010000554.1:0-3188 GCA_041912075.1 Anaerolineae bacterium | reverse complement strand
TTGAAGTCGATGCCCAAGTAACACCGGGCGGTGATTCGGATCAGGTTCAAGTTTCTTACATCATACCAGGGCCAGCACAACGACGTGCTGGCTTCTGGTTACCTTTTCGGCACCACCACGCCCCCTGCATGAGGCCGGCAACCCGTGACCGCTTTGCAGACCACATTCTATAGGAGGAAGTCGATGCCGCGTTCTATCATCCCGCTTGTCCTCGCGCTGATCAGCGCATTCATCGTTATCTTCAATCCGATCTCCGCTGATGCCGCCGCACCGGCGCGCGACCTTGCCCAGACCGCCGGCGAAAAACCGACCGCCGTCGTGCAGGGTAACGTCGTCAATGTACGCGCCGGCCCCGGTGTCGTCTACGGCATCGTCGGTCGGGCGCGCAAAGGACAGAGTCTGTTGATCACGGGGAAAAACGACAACGCCAGCTGGTGGCGGGTCTGTTGTGTCAGCACACGAGAGGGTTGGATCAGCGGCAGCCTGGTCAAAACCAGCGGTGATCTCAGCCAGGTCAGCGTGGCCGCCGCACCGCCGCCACCGACGCCCCGACCGCGCGCAGCCGCTGCCGCGGCCCCCAACACGCGGGCCGCGGGCTTCTTCGGTTACGGCATCCAGGTCGATCCCAGTGCCGACAAGGGTTTCCTGGCCGGTGCGATACAAGGCATGGGTTTCAACTGGATGAAATTCCAGCTGCCGTGGAAGGACCTGGAAGGACAGCCAGGGCAGGTCGACTGGGGTGGCACCGACAGCCTGGTCGATGCCATGCACAACAACGGAATCAACGTGCTGGCCAGCATCGTCAAAGCGCCCAACTGGGCGCGTGCCGGCAATTCCGACCTCAGCGTTGAAGGCCCGCCGGCCGATCCGGGGACGTATGCCAACTTCGTGCGCGGTTTTGCCGCACGTTACTGCGGGCGCGTCCAGGCCGTCGAGGTGTGGAATGAGCAGAACCTGCACTACGAATGGGGCAACGAACCCATCGACCCGGCCCGTTACGTCCGCCTCCTGGCTGCGGCGTATGGTGCGATCAAATCAGCCTGCCCCGGCATGATCGTGGTGAGCGGCGCCTTGACACCCACCGGTGCGCGACCGCCGCTGGGTATGGATGACATCCAGTACCTGCAGGCGATGTACCGCGCCGGGCTGCGGCGTTATTCCGATGCGATCGGTGCACACCCCAGCGGTTACAACTGCCCGGCCGACGCCGACTGGCGCACGGTGACCGACGGCAGCGCGGTTTTCCGCGGACCTTATGACAACCGCCACCATTCCTGGTGTTTTCGTGGAACCATGGAGGGCTACCGCAACGTCATGGTAGCCAATGGCGACAGCGGCAAACGCATCTGGCCGACCGAGTTTGGCTGGGCGGTGTCGGGTAGTCCCCATCCGGGTTACGAATACGCCCTCGACAACACGGCCGAAGAGCAGGCCGTGTGGGTCGTGCGGGCTTACCAGATGGGCCGCGGCTGGGGATGGGTTGGGCCGATGTTCCTCTGGAACCTAAATTTCGAGAACGGCGAGCAGAGTGCTTTCAAGATTTGGGGCACGCCGGCCTACCAGGCGCTCAGCGGGATGGGGAAGTGAGTTGATTTGGATGTTGGATGTTGGATGTTGGATGTTGGATGTTGGATGAAGGATAGATGGTTGTGAGACAGATTCACTTACTCGCGGTGACCCTGCTGGTCGCCCTGGCGCTCACGGCGTGTGGCCAGGCCGCACCAGACGTCACCCCGACACCGACCAAAACGCCGACCGTGGCGGCGGCGGAAGCAACTGCCACATCGCCTGCGGTCGAAGTAGCTACGGCTACACCACTGTCACCGGCGAACGAACCAACGGCGACGAGTGCGCCGGCTGCGGAGACACCTGTTCCGGCCACGGCCACCGCGGCACCGGCGACACCGCAGGCCTTTGATCGGGGCTTCTCGTCGCCGGACTATGGTGTCCAGGCGTTTCCCTGGTGGCGTGCTGAAATTGCTGACCGTGACTTTGGCCTGATCGAGGACGCTGGTTTTTCCTGGGTCAAGGTCAATTTCCCCTGGCGCGAGATCGAAGGTACGGGCAAAGGCCAATTCGACTGGTCGGTCACCGACCGTATCGTCGAGCAGGCCCTGGCGCACAACCTGAAGCTCCTGGTACGCGTCGACAGCCAGCCCAAATGGGCCGGCGGTGGTTTTCCCTGCAATGGACCGCCCGACAACTACAACGACTTCAAAGACTTCTTGCAGGCCGTGGCCAGCCGCTACACGTGGAAGATCCAGGCCTATCAGATCTGGAACGAGCCAAACCTGAACCGTCCGGATGGTGGCGGTGAGTGGGGCTGCCGTCCACCGAACGCCGCGGAGTACGCACGGCTGCTGAAAGCGGCGTACACCGGCGTCAAGGCAGGCGCCCCGCAGGCCACCGTGATCTCGGCCGGTCTCACACCCACCGGCAGCGGGCTCCCGATTGCCATCCCCGACGACCAGTTCCTGGAGCAGCTCTACCAGGCGATGGGCGGCAGCAGTGATGGCTATTTCGACGTGCTGGGGGTCCACGCCGCCGGATTTGCCGCGGCACCCAGCGTCAGCCCAGACGAAGCGGCGGGTGATAAGGCACGCTACGGGGGTGAGCGCTTCTTCACCTTCCGCCGCGTCGAGGACCTGCGCAAGATCATGGAGAAGTACGGCGACGCCGACAAAAAAGTGGCCGTGCTCGAGTTTGGCTGGACCACCGACCCGCGGCCGGATTCGCCGTACCACTGGCATGCGGTGAGCGAGGAGACCCAGGGCCAGTACCTGGTCGAAGCGTTCGAATGGGCCAAAGAACACTGGCAGCCCTGGATTGGGCTGATGACGGTCGTTTACATGCCGGACGTGGACTGGACCGAGGAACAGGAGCAGTACTGGTGGTCGATCATGAAACCGAGCAAGATCGACGAGCTGCACCTGCGCCCGGCCTACGTCATGCTGCGCCAGTACATCCGTGAACAGCGCGGTCTGCCACCCAACTGGCCACCGCAGTAGGTTTTTTGTTACCGCACAGAACACACAGAGCACACAAAAACAATCACAATCTTTGTGTGCTCTGTGTTCTTCCCGGAACCTCGCGGGTGTAGAGGAGTCCGCACTCTGGTTCCAACGGCGAACGAGTCAGGCATTGGAGAGGTCGCCCCGCGTCGGAACCGAGGTGCGGACCGGTGCGTG
>JAYRNS010000553.1:0-4394 GCA_041912075.1 Anaerolineae bacterium | reverse complement strand
TACACGTCGTCGACCGGGCGCGCCACCGCCGGCAGCCCGCCGGTGATCATGGCCTCTTTGAGACCTTCTGGTGCCAGCGACAGGTACGTGACCGCACAAAAGCCGCCGTAACTTTGGCCAAGTACACTCCACGGCACGTCCGCACCCGCCAGTTCACGCCGGATCCACTCGGCGTCGCGCACGATATTGTCCGCGCGGAAGTGCTTGAGGTAGTCGGCCTGGACCTGGGGCGTCGGCAGGCTGGCCAGCGTCTGAAAGGTGACCGGAGTGCTCAGCCCGGTACCGCGCTGGTCGAGGAGCAGCACGCGATAGTCCTGCAGCGCCCGCCGGTACCAGACGCCGGGCGGGGCGTCTGGCCGCGGTGAACCAAAACCAGGGCCACCCTGGAAAAAGACCAGCCAGGGCAGGTTGGCCGCTTCTTTGCCGGTCGCGACCATCTCACGGGCAAAGACGGTGATCTGAGTCGCATCAGGACGACCATAGTCGAGCGGCACCTGGAATTCGTGCCCGGTGAGGGTGACACCAGGGAGAAAGTGAGTAAATGTTTTCATTTGCAGAACCCAATGACGTACTCTTCGTGCATTCTTTCTTCGATTTGTGTTTCGCGACGGCCGTTCAACCGCGCCGGCATCAGGCGGCGGTTGCGGTCCAGCCGGCGCACGGCAATCTGCGCCTCAGCAAAACCGCGGTCACAGCCGATGTCGGCCAGGCATTCGTGGGTCATCGTGTTCATACCAGCCATGACCGACGAACCAACCACCAGGACCGCCACCCGGTCGTGGTCCAGGACACGCACCATCTCGCGGATCACGCGCGTCATTTCCGAATAGTAACGCCGCAGCACAGCACCCTTTCTGGTGTGGATCGATTCCAGACGCTGCACAACGTCTTCGGTGTACGGCGGCAGTGCCTCGAAACGTGCGGCATCGACCGCCTCACCGCCGATGCAGTCCTTGCGCCGTTGGGTGAGTGAGGCGATCGGGTGTCCCAGCCAGACCAGCGAAAACTTGTGCGCCCGCATGTAATCGATCGCATTCGAAGCGTACGGTGGTGAAGTGACGATCAGATCGACCGAGGCATCGGGCAAGGGCAGGGCCTGCGCATCGCCGGCGCGCACGGTCGCCGGAGTTCGATCGCCCGGCAGTTGAGCCAGGCTGGTCAGGTTCTGCTGCACGCGCTTGCGAAATGCCTCGAACACCGGCCGCGGCGGCTTGTTGTCGACACGATGCGGGCGGGTGTGCGCCAGGTCACGTGCCAGCGAAACCCCGCCCGATTTGGTGATGATGATGGCCGAGAAGGCCAACTCGAGAAAACGGCGCAGCGGGACGTCGGCCACGGTTTCGATGGCCAACAGCAGCGCTGTCAGCTCGAGCTGGGTGGGCAGTGAAAACCAGTAATCGACAAAGGCACGGCTCTGGCTGTCGAAGCGGCGGCCCAGCGCCTGGGTCACCTGCGCCGGGTCGACGCGCAGCCGCTGTTGGGCCTCTTCCAGAACCGCAGAACTGACCGTCGCCGCCTGTACGACGTTGAGGGGTGTCACTTTGACCGCTCCCAGCAGCAGCGCCAACGGGTCGATGTCCAGCCCCAGGCTGCGGCGGCCGGCCAGGTAGGCTTCCAGGACAGTCGTGCCGGAGCCCATCATAGGGTCGAGCACCGAATCCTGACGATCGGTCAGCACGTCGATGAACCTGCGCGGCAGCTGGGGTGGGAATTTGGCCGGAAACGCGTGTAGGTTGTGCGTCGCGTAGTTGCTGGCGTGCTGGTGGAAGTCGAGGTCTTCGCCCAGCAGCGTGGCCATGCGGCCGTGGCGGTCATGGCCGAGGTGCATCGACATGGCTCCCTCGCCAGGATGCAACCAGGGCCGGCAAACCAGTCGGTATTGCGGTCAGTCCAGACTGGCCCGCAGCCGTCCACAGCCGCTGATCGAATGTGGCGAATGCTATTCCCTCGCCCATGCCTTCCTGCCAAAGCAAGGCCGCCGCCAGGTGAACGGCACCGTACCCGCGCAGACCCATGTCCCAGGCTAAGCGACCGGCACGCGCAACGACGTGTTCCGTGACCTGTACGTGGACCAAACCCGGCCAGTCCTCATGAAACGTTTGCAGTGCTAAGGCAGCTGCGTCATGATTAAGGACATGCATGCGTACTGCCTGGCCCAGGGCGGCCACCATTTCTGCGCGGGTGATGATCGAGGTACCACTGGCCTGAGCCGTCTCAATGACCTGGGCGACCTCCGCCGATCCCGGCTCAGCCACATACCGCTTGACCAGAGCGCTCGTATCCAGGTAGAGAATCACTCTCGATCCTCCAGAACCAGCTCGGCCACCGTGCGACCACCTTCCGCCTGGACAACAGGATCGTGATGCGCAAGCTTCATCCCGCTCCACGTAATCAGACCAGCCTGGCTCAACTGCTCAAGCCGATCCTCCAAAGGCTGGGAAATGGGCACAATCCGGCCGATTGGTTTGCCGCGCTCTGTGATTACGACCGTACCACCAGCCTTGACCTGGCGCAAAAAGGTGCTTAATTGGGCTTTCAGTTCGCGGATACCAGTTTCTGTCGATTGCATCGCAGGCCTCCAGACAATGTAGTTACATAGTATATCATGAGGTCACATTTGGTCAAATTTCACCCCTTACACCCAAATCCGTCGACAGCAATCCGTTCCACCGACTGCCGCTGGGCCAAAGCGCAAGCATGGCCTGCGCACTCCAAATCATCCGCTCAATCCGTTCCTCGGGGTGGCACACGGTCCCACCCGCGTTGACAGCAATCCATTCAATCCCTGGACCCTAACCTCCAACCCCTAACCCCCAGCCCCGATTTCCCGAATCCGTTGACGATCCTCATTCAGTAGCGCCAATCCCACTCCCCGTGTATAATATCCTGGATTCTGCCATGCATATTAGGAAGGACACACCCAATGGAACAAGAACCCGGGCGACACTTCGATCCCGCACACGACTATCTGCAGTACGAGCGCAAGGCGCTGAGCGCCATCTTCAACCCGCAGAGTGTAGCCGTCATTGGTGCCACCGAAAAGGCCGGCAGTGTCGGACGGACCATTTTGTGGAACCTGATCAGCAGTCCGTTTGGCGGCACGGTCTTCCCGATCAACCCCAAACGGCCCAACGTGTTGGGCATCAAAGCCTATCCCAGCATCCACGACGTGCCCGATCCGGTCGATTTGGCCGTGATCGTGACCCCCGCGCCGACCGTGCCCGATCTTATCGGCCAATGCGTCGAAGCTGGCGTCAGGGGTGCGATTATCATCTCGGCCGGCTTTAAGGAAACCGGCCCGGCCGGCGCGGCGCTCGAACAGCAGATCATGGCCGAAGCCAACCGCAACAAAATGCGTATCGTCGGACCCAACTGCCTGGGGGTGATGAACCCGCTGACCGGGTTGAACGCGACCTTTGCCAACGCCATTGCCCGTCCCGGCAACGTCGGTTTTATCAGCCAGAGCGGCGCTTTGTGCACCGCCGTGCTGGACTGGAGCTTCCGTGAAAACGTTGGTTTTACGGCTTTCGTCTCGATCGGCTCGATGTTGGACGTTGGCTGGGGAGACTTGATTTACTACCTGGGTGATGATCCAACCACGCAGAGCATTGTCATCTACATGGAAACAATCGGTGACGCACGCTCGTTTCTCTCGGCGGCACGCGAGATTGCCCTGGTCAAGCCGATCATCGTCATCAAGCCGGGGCGTTCGGAAGGGGCGGCCAAGGCGGCCGCCTCGCACACCGGTTCGCTGACCGGCAGCGACGAGGTGCTCGAAGCCGCCTTTCGCCGCTGCGGCGTGCTGCGGGTCAACAGTATCGCCGATATGTTTTACATGTCCGAGGTCCTGGCCAAACAGCCCCGCCCCAAGGGCAAACGCCTGACGATCGTCACCAATGCGGGTGGCCCGGGGGTCCTGGCCACCGATGCCCTGCTGACCGGTGGCGGCGAGCTTACCGAGATCAGCGATGAAGCCATGGCCGCGCTCAACGAGTTTCTGCCGCCGGCCTGGAGCCATGGCAACCCAATCGACGTGCTGGGCGACGCCGACGCCACCCGCTATGCGAAGTCTTTGGAAATCGCCGCGCAAGATGCCAACACCGACGGCCTGCTGGTCATCCTCACGCCGCAGGCCATGACCGACTCGACGGCCACCGCCGAGGCGTTGAAACCGCTCGGTCAATCGACGGGCAAACCAGTGCTGGCCAGCTGGATGGGTGGTGCATCGGTTGACGAAGGAGAAGTTATCCTGAATCGGGCGAATATCCCCACGTTTGCTTATCCCGACACGGCGACGCGCATGTTCAATTATATGTGGCGCTATACGTACAATCTGCGCGGGCTATACGAAACGCCGCACCTGGCCGACGTGGGTGACATCAATGCTCCAGACC
>JAYRNS010000552.1:0-2395 GCA_041912075.1 Anaerolineae bacterium | reverse complement strand
TGGTGTCACCTGGGCGCTCCAAAATACCCCCACTGCCAACCGCCTCACCGAGGTCGGTATGATCGACAGCCAGACCGGTTGGGCCGTTGGCCGCGCCGGTGTTATCCTGCGCACGACCAACGGCGGTGCACAATGGTTCCAACAGACCAGCAGCACCGGTCTCGACCTGTACGGGCTGGCGGTCATCGACGACCAGCATGCCTGGGCCGTGGGTGCCAACGGCACCATCGTCGCCACCAGCAACGGCGGCACCAGCTGGAGCACCCGCGCCAGTGGCACAACCAACTGGTTGTGGGACGTCGCCGCCACCGGCACCCAAACGGGTTGGGCCGTCGGTGATGCGGGCACCTTGTTGTGGACGAATGACGGCGGTCTGAGCTGGAGCTCACGCCAGATCAACGAGGCGCGCCCGCTGCGCGCCGTGGCCTTTGCCTCGCCGCAGCAGGGCTGGATCGCCGGTGGTCAGGGCACCGCCTGGTTTACAGTGGATGGCGGCACGACGTGGAGTTACTTGGGAACCGGGCAGGGCGAGACGATTTCCGCCTTGACCGCACCGCAGACCGGTACGGTGTGGGCGGCCGGTTTCAAACACACAGTATTGCGCAGCCAGGGCGGTGGTGCTTTCACCCGCCGCGCCCCGGCCGCAGTCGGCGAGTACAAAGCCGTCGACGCCGTCGACGCCAACACGGCCTACGTGGTGGGTGACAGTGGGATGATCCTCAAAACCACCGATGGCGGACTGAGCTGGCGTCAGCTCAGCAGCACAACCGCCGGCTGGATCAAAGACGTGAAATTCCCTGTGAACGCCTCCACTGGCTGGATCATCGGACAATACGGCACCGTGCTGCACACCACGGATAGCGGCAGCAGCTGGGTACCGCAAACCCTGCCCGATGCCTACACCGGTTACCTATGGGCGATCGATGCCTGGGATAACACGCGTGCCAACATCGTCGCCGGTGGCTCGCGCGTCTACCGCACCACGACCGCGGGCGCAAGCTGGCAGCTGGCCGACGCACCCGGCGAATTCAACATGCTGGACGTCAATTATGGCACCGCTGACGCTGTCTATGCTTCCTCGTGGAGCGACACCTTCTTCACCAGTCACGACAACGGCGCCAGCTGGATCCGCCGCTACCCCGGCACGGGCGTCAACTTGAACAGCGTCGATTTTCGCAACGAACTGCTGGGTTGGGTCGTCGGCAACAGCGGCACCATCATCCGCAGCACCAACGCCGGTGATAACTGGACGCCGCAGTTCAGCGGCACAGGGGCCGACCTCAACGGCACCGCCTTTGTGGACAACTACGTCGGCTGGGCGGTCGGCAACGGCGGCACGATCCGCTGGACGGTCAACGCCGGCGATACCTGGGATGCACAAACCAGCCCCGTGCTCGACAACCTCCTGCACATCGACATGGTCGATGCCTACGATGGCTGGGCCGTGGGCGCCAATGGCACGATCATCAAATACCACGCGGTCTACGTGCCACCACCGCCCACCCCCACACCGACGTCCACCCATACGCCGACCCCCACGGCAACGCCCACCGCCACGGCCACGGCAACACCGCCCCCCGGCGTCAACGACGGCACGATCGCCGGGCACGTTTTTGTGGACAGCAACGCCAACGGCAAATGGGAACCGGGTGAGCAAACCCTGGCCGGGGCGGTGATCACGCTGTTGCACGTCGCCGGTGGTGTGATTGACGTCAAGACCACCGGTGCCGATGGCCACTACGCCTTCTATGGCATGGGCCCCCAGGACTACGTCGTGCGCGAAACCGACCCGCCTGGTTACACCTCACCGCCGGCCAGCAATATCCAGACGGTCAGCGTGTACGGTGGTGAGGTCACGATCCAGGACTTCCCGGACACGGCGATCGCAACGGCCACCCCCACGCCGACACCCACCCATACTCCCACCTTTACGCCGACACCCACCGCCACCCCGACGGCCACGCCGCCAACTGGACGCGTCTATGGGACTGTGTATAATGACGGCAACAGCAACGGTGTGTTCGATCCAGGCGAACCCGGCATTGCCGGCGTGACGATCACGTTGTACCAGAATACGACGGTCATAGGCACCCGCACCACGGCCAGCGACGGCACCTACGAGTTTGGTTCTCTGGTGCCGGGTTTGTACCTGCTGGAAGAGACAGATCCGCCAGGATATGCATCTACTACACCGAATGCTATTCCGTTGTACATGGCAGGTGGAGACAACCAGGAAGCGAACTTTGGCGACCGCGGTATTTCGACGCCAACACCGACCCCGACACCGACGGCCACACCTACCCCAAATACAGGCTCAGTGAGCGGCCTGGTGTGGAACGACCTCGACAGCGACATCGAGGTCGATCCCGGCGAACCCCCGTTGAGCGGTGTACTG
>JAYRNS010000551.1:0-1676 GCA_041912075.1 Anaerolineae bacterium | reverse complement strand
TTCACGCGCGAGGCCGTCCAGGGCACCGGTACGCTGCGCCTCGAACCGGCGCCATAACTTTGGAGTGCGCAAGCCAAGCTTGCGCTTTGGAGAGCGCAAGCCAAGCTTGCGTCTCCTCGCTGATTGGTAACCCAAATCGTAGGTCACAGCTCCGCTGTGACGACACGCGTGACCAACCGCGCGACCCACAACGAACAGACGCGGTGACGACAGCGTGTCGCCGGCATGGGGATGTGCGTGAACGGGGGAAGCTGTCACAGCTCCTGCTGTGACCTACGGATGCAGATACCGTTACCCCAAAGGCGGCAGCTTTGCTGCCGCACTCCAAATCAGCCCCGGCGCGCGCCGGGGCTGTTGACCCCCGTCACCCGACCACGCGCCCGGT
The DNA here is from genome assembly GCA_041912075.1 of Anaerolineae bacterium. Taxonomy (GTDB): domain Bacteria; phylum Chloroflexota; class Anaerolineae; order SSC4; family Amarolineaceae; genus SSC4. Next base: position 1,291 of record JAYRNS010000551.1, on the reverse strand, counting down.
CGAGCCGCGTCAGGCGCACCGCGCACACCTTATAATCTGGTATCTTGGCGCGCGGGTCGATGTCCTCCAGCGTCAGTTCGTTGGCCGCGGCCTCGGCAAAGTGGAAGGGTAGGAAGACGGTGCCCTGCGGTGAGCGTCCTGTCACCAGTACCTTGCACTCGATCTGTCCACGGCGCGACGTCAACCCCACCCAATCCCCTGAACCAACCCCCAGGCTTTCGGCGTCATCTGGATGCAGCTCGACCACGGCCTCCGGGTAGATCTCATCCAGCTTCGAGCGCCGGGTGAGCGTGCCGCCGTGCCAGTGAAACAGGACACGTCCCGTCGACAGGATGTAAGGGTAGTCGGCATCGGGCAGTTCGTGCGGCTCCAGGTGTTCCAAACTGTGGAAGGTGCCGCGCCCCTTGGGGAACGTATCGGCAAAAAGAAACGGCGAGCCGGGGTGGTCCGGTGTGGGGCACGGCCAGTGCACGCCGTCCTCCCGTTCGAGGCGCGCGTAGTCGATCCCCTGGAACGGTGGTGTCAGCACTGCCATTTCGTGCCAGATCTGTCCAGGATCGGTGTAATCGAAGCCGGCATACTGGCCAAACGGCACGCCGGACAGCGAGGACGGTGCGGTGACCGTCTGCGGCGGGGGCCCGTATCCGGGTTGGCCACCCATGGCTGCCAGGGCTGCGCTCAGTCGCCTGGCCAGCTCGCAGGTGATCTGCCAGTCGGCCATGGCCTGGCCAAGGGGCGGGATGGCGGCGCGCACGCGCTGCACCCGCCGGTCGGAGTTGGTAAAGGTGCCATCCTTCTCGGCGAAACTGGTCGCCGGCAGCAGCACGTCGGCATAGGCGCACGTCTCGTTGAAGAAGATATCCTGGCACACGACAAGTGACAGTGTTTCCAGGCAGTGGCGTGCATGCGCCAGGTTGGGCTCACTCATCAGCGGGTTTTCGCCAAAGACGAAAAAGGCTTTGACCGCCCCGCTGCCCGCGCCATCCACCATTTCAGTCGTCGTCAGCCCGGGCTGCGGGTTCAGCCCGCACCCCCACGCCCACTCGAATTTGGCGCGAATCGCGGGTTCGTCCACACGTTGGTAACCAGGATAGACGTTGAACAGCCCGCCGGAGTCGGAGCAGCCCTGGACGTTGTTCTGGCCGCGCAGCGGGTTGAGCCCCGTGCCTGCCTTACCCAGGTGGCCACACATCAACGCCAGGTTGGCCAGGGCCAGCGCATTATCGGTGCCATGCGTGCTCTGGCTGATGCCCATCCCCCAATAGATCGCTGCACTGGAGGCGTTGGCGTA
>JAYRNS010000550.1:0-4869 GCA_041912075.1 Anaerolineae bacterium | reverse complement strand
CGACAGATTGGCACCACCAGCAGTCTCTGTGCCTTGGCACTGAATCAAATCGTTCAGAACGACGGCAACCTGGCTACGGCTGGGTATTTCCGGCGGCCTGCTCCAACGCCGCCAGCCGCCGCTGCACGTCAGCCAGCAGCAGCGCCTGATCCTCGGCGCGTTGCAGACGCTGGACGATCGTGGGATCGGCGCCGGGCAGGCCTACCGCCACCTGCACCGTGTGCACACCCTCGGTGGTCACTGCCTCCCAGGCGCGGCCAACCGCCGTTGCGTATTCAGCGGCCGTGATGCGATCGGCCGGCACGGCGCGCCCGGCACCGTCCGCCGCACCCGACGGCACGATCCAATCGCCCACCTGCACCGGCCCTGCGACGCGCACGCCGGTCAGGCCCACGAGTGCCACCGACGCCGCCGTGGCGCGTGCCCCTTCGCCCGGATCGTTGCCGGCCACGATCGGGCTGTCCGCGATCACCAGAATTTGCTGTGCACCAGCGGTCTGCCGGCTGATCCGGCCATCGATGACGCCGACGATCTCACCCGGTGCCAAGGCCTCACGGGCGTCGGCCTTGGGCAGCCACACGGCAAACTGGCTGCCCGGCCCGGCCAGCACCACCCCACCGCTGCCGTTGCCCTCGATGGCACCCACCGAGGCGTCGTCCCCTTTGAAAAAGGTAATGAAGTTGTTGCTGCTGAGAGGTGCGGTGGTGGCAGCAATTTTGAGCGCCAGGACATTGGCAGAACTGCCCGTCGACGTGTTCTCCACCTGAGCGACGTGGTTCGCCGGGGTCGCCGTGTCATTGACCGACTCGGCCACGTGCAGCTGGTTGCCCGGCTGGTTGGTGCCCAAACCCACGCCGCCGCTGGCCCGCACGACAAACTGGTTGGTACCGGTCGAGGCAAAGTCGGCATCGGTGCCGTCAGCCCAGACAAAGGCGCCGCCGTGGTTGGCCTTGGCTCGACGACCGGCGGCGAAGCTGTGGTCACCCAGTGCCGTATTCTGTCGACCACCCGGAACCATCGACCAGTTGCCACTGGCCGTGTTGGTGAACCCGCCGCCTACACTGGCGTAGAGACCGCTGCTGGTGTTGGCATTGCCGCCGGCGACGCTGGCCTGCAGACCCGACGCGGTATTACTGTTGCCGCCGGCAACGGTGGCAGACTCGCCGCTGGCTGTATTCGAAAAACCGCCGCCTACGGCTGACCGCTGACCGCTGGCCACGTTGAACGTGCCGCCGGCCACGGTGGCAAAGTTGTGATCACTCGTCGTGCCGGCCAGGTCGCCGGCCACGTTGACCTGGCCACCGCCGATGGCGCCGTAATCGTCGGTGATCCGGTTGGAGTTTCCGCCCGCGCCACCCCCGCCGGCAATCGTCGCCCCGACCACCCCGTTGACGACGTAGTTCGAGGCATGACCGCCGATCAGGTTGGGCGTCGACGCGGTTGGCTCCATGCGCCAGGCCCGTTGACTATTGACCTTGAACTCGAGCAGGGTATAATCGGTCGTGCCGATAAAATTCGTGGCCGGATTGGTCGCCGCGTTGCCCGTCAGGTTCCAGTAGGGCGCGGTGTACACACCGCTCGTGTCCCAATAGCTGGCAACCCCCTGGATATCGGCGACGTCGATCTGGCCAAAGGGGGCCATAACGTCGAAGAACGGGTCATAGGTGGCGGTGGGTTGGTCGGTTGCGGGTGATGCACGTTGGGCAGCAATCACCGGGCTCAGAAACAGCCCGACGACCAGGACGGCCAAGAGTAACAGGGTGCGTTGGCGATTCATGCGATCCTCCTTGGGTATTGGTGGGTTGAACCTGGAAACGGAAAGGATTATAATCTATGCTGGATAACGGTCCAAATGACGAAAAACGCCGGTGACTTTCAGATCGTCCCCTTCCCCAAAATGCGGCGCTTCGTTACCGATTTCGGGTGGGTCTCGCGCCGCAAGCACATCATCCGCGGCCTCGTCGAGGTCGACGTGACCGAAGCACGGCGCATTCTACACGCACACCGCACACGCACCGGCGAAAGCATCTCCTTCACCGCATTCGTGACCGCCTGCCTGGCCCAGGCCGTGACGGCCGACCGGCGCGTCCAGGCATTGCGCGACTGGCGCGGCCGGCTGATTATCTTCGACGATGTCGACGTCGGGCTGTTGATCGAGCGCAGCGCTGGCGAGGACGCCTTTCCCCTGGCCCACGTCCTGCGCGCCGCCCAGCACAAATCGGTGCGCCAGCTGCACGACGAGATTCGCGCAGTCCAGGCGCTTGCCACCTCCGGTCAGGATGTGACCAACCTGCGCCGCCTGACGGCGATACCGGCCTTCCTGCGGCGCGCGCTGTTGTGGTGGGCACTCAAGAACCCGCACATGCAGAAACGTAACGGTGGTACGGTCGCCTTGACGGCGGTGGGGATGTTTGGTCAGGCCCCCGGATGGGGCCTCAGTGCGCCGGTCGCACCGTTGGTCGTAACCGTGGGCAGCATCGCCCGCCAACCGGGCGTTATCGAGGACCGCATCGAGCCACGCGACATCCTGCACTTGACGCTGGAGTTCGACCACGACATCATCGACGGCGCCCCCGCCGCCCGCTTCAGCCAACGGTTGATCCAACTACTGCAAGAGGCGTACGGTCTGGGTGATTGGCGTGAAGAAGTGAAGACGTGAGGCGTGATGACGTGAAGCGTGAAGACGTGAGGCGTGATGACGTACACCTTATACGCAATCGTGCTTCCCCTACTCCCTACTCCCTACTCCCCTACTTCCTACTCCCTCCCTCAACAACGCCTCATTCGTCGGATACTGCTCGAACAGGCGCAGCAGACCGAGCATGGCGTCACGGGCAGAGTACCCGGCGAGGGCGCGGCGCAGCGCCTGCATGCGGGCGGCGTCTTCAGGCGTGTAGAGCCGTTCTTCCTTGCGGGTGCCGCTGGCCGCAATGTCGATCGCCGGGTAGATGTTGGCCTGCGCCAGGGCGCGGTCGAGCACAATCTCACTGTTGCCGGTGGACTTGAACTCTTCGAAGATGACCTGATCCATGCGCGAACCGGTGTCGACCAGGATCGAGGCGATGATCGTCACCGACCCGCCGTTTTCAGCGTTGCGCGCCAGGCCAAAGAAGCGGCGCGGCATCTCGAGCGCGGCCGCCTCCATCCCACCTGACAGGCTGCGGCTGCGACCGCGCGTCTCCAGGTTGGACGCCCGCGCCAGGCGGGTGAGGCTGTCCAGCAAAACGACGACGTCGCGGCCACATTCTAACTCGGTGCGGATATGCGCCAGCATGAGCTCGAGCAAGGCGATGTGCTCACGCGTCGGTTGGTCACTTGAGCTGGCGATCACCTCGGCCGGTATCTGCCGGCGAAAATGGGTGACCTCCTCCGGGCGCTCGTCGACCAGCAGCATGATAAGCCGTGTGGCCGGCGCCACCGCAGCGATCGTGACCGCGAGTTTGCCCAAGAGTGTCGTTTTGCCCGCTTTGGGCGGTGCGACGACCAACCCGCGTGTGCCTTTACCGATCGGTGCGATCAGGTCGACCGCACGCATGCTTGGGTCGCTAGATGCCGCCAGGTTGAAGCGCTCGTGCGGATCGATGGCGACCAGCCGGTCGAAACGGGTGCGCGCGGCAAACGCGGCCGGTTCGAGACCGCACACCGTCGCCACATCCACCAGCTCCTGGACGGCGCCGCGGCGGCGTGCGGGTCCTTCCACGACCGCTCCTTCCACCAGACCGTGCCTGCGGATCAAGCTGGCCGGCACCACCGGGTCCACCCCGGTGGGACGCAGTGACAGGGCCGGATCCAATAGAACGCCACCGGAATGACTTAGTTTCAGGATGCCTGAGGCACGATCTTCTTTTGTTTCAGTCATTTGTTGCTCCGGAGTAGGGAGTACGGAGGAGGGTTCAGACGTCAACCGAAGTACAGCGCCATGATGCGGAAGGCGGCAAGGATCAACAGGACACCCCCTGTCGTCACCATGATCACCTGCAGGGGAAACCACTTCATGCGGCCCGACATGCCGATGAAGAAGAGCACCGACGCCAGGATGACGGTGGTCAACGCGTAGGCGTCGCGCTTGTCATTGGCGGCTAAGCCCTCGTTGTAGGTCGCTGCTGCTTCGGCGTCGAGTCTCTCCGCTTCCTGAGCCTGGCTGACCTGGTATTCAGGCATGGCAAACGGGCTTTTCGGTGCATCGCCATTGTTCTGCGGGTCGGTCGCCACCCAGGCCTGGAACGCTGGCTGGAACTCGAGCCGGAAGCGTTCCTCGTAGAACTGGGCCAACCGCGTGTTGTTCTCCGCGTACGCATTAAGCCAGTTGGTGAACAGGTTGACGTCCAGCGTCGTCAGCTGTCCCGCCGTCGTCTCGGCGCGCGTGGCCAGTACGCGTTTGGTGCTGGCCTGGCTGAATTTGATGCTCATCGTCGTACCCCAGGCCGTTGCCTGGTAGGCACTCCACGCAGTCAGCAGCGCCGTCAGCGACATGATGACGACCGAGATGATTTCGACGATGCGCGCCGTGCGCTGTTGGGTCAGCCAATGCTGCGCTGAAGATGATTCAGACATGGTCACTTTCACAGCTTGTATATCCGAGTGACGGCTGACCGCTCAATTGATGGGCGATGCGGCCATACGGTAGACCGCAAACGCGAACAGCAGCAATGCGGCCACCAACACAAACACCCTGACCGGCAGCCACTCGAACCGTTCGGCGATCGCCAAAAAGAACAACACAGCCGCCAGGATGACCGTGTTGAGCACATAGTCATCGCTGACCTGGTTGGCCGTCTGGCCCTCCTCGAACAACGTGTTGGCCTTGGTCGCCAACTGAGTGGCGTCTTTGGAGGCTTGCAGCTGGTATTCAGGCATCGCAAACGGGCT
>JAYRNS010000549.1:0-8515 GCA_041912075.1 Anaerolineae bacterium | reverse complement strand
TGATGTACTGGACTGGCAGGGCGGCAATGTGCCCTGGCCGGCGCCGCCGCACCTGGACCTGCCCGAACCGCTGCGTACGGCCCTGGCGGAAAATCGCCAGCTCTGGGTGCGTTATGAGACGGCTTCGGGTCTCGTCACCGAGCGCTGGGTGCAGCCGCTCTGCATTACAGGCGACGCCCGCACAACCTACCTGGTTGCGTTCTGCCTGCTGCGCCAGGAACAACGCAACTTCTCCCTGGCTCGCATCCTGGAAATGATTCTCGGACCTGAGGCCACGTGAACGACTACGACCTGCTGCCCTTCCCCGCCGAGCGCCGCGTGATCGTCGCCGGCGGTCGTTACGGCACACGGCGGCCGATGATCCATGGCCTGCTCGAAGTCGACGTCACGCGGGCGCGCGAGCTGCTGCGTGCGGCGGCTGAGGAAGGTCAGAGCCTGTCCTTTACCGCCTACGTCGTGGCCTGCCTGGCCCGCGCAGTCGCCGCCCATCCCCATGTCCAGGCCTATCGCGACTGGCGCGGCCGGCTGGTGGTGTTTCACGACGTCGACGTGGTGACGATGATCGAGGCTGAAACCGGCGCCGTGGCGCTGCCACACATCGTGCGCGCGGCGAACCGCAAAACGGTGCGTGCGATCAGCGACGAAATCCATGCCGTGCGCACGCAGCCGGCACGCAGCCCGCAGCAGGGCGGCCTGGTGGCGCTCGGTGCGCATGTACCAGGATTCGTCGTGCAGCTGGCCTACGGTTGGCTGCGCCGAAACCCCCAGCGTTTCAAGGCGACGGCCGGCACGGTGATCCTCTCAGCGGTCGGCATGTTTGGCCAGGGCGGTGGTTGGGGGGTGACGTTCGTGCCGCTGCACACCCTGGCCCTCCTGGTCGGTGGCATTACACAAAGGCCGGCTGTCTACGCAGGCACCATCGCCGTGCGCGACTTCCTCAGCCTGACCGTAAGCGTGGACCACGACGTCGTCGACGGCGCGCCAGCCGCCCGCTTTGCGGCAGATCTTCGTGAAATCATGGAGAGTGCCACCGTTCTGGAAGAAGCAATGGGTCCTCCCACAGCCAAGACCGTGGTTTCGTAGAATTACCACCAAGACACAAAACCCTTGTTTGTGTAAGATAAAATTGCTGTTTGCGGTTGGTGTATGGTATAACCATTCAACAAACACTCACACGGGACCATTCCTAATGGCGCGCTCAGACAACATCTTCGGCGGTGAACAGATTACCAGGCGGCGGTTCACCTGGGCCGATGCCCTGGTCGTCTTGACGGTCGCTGTGATCCTCTACCTGGGCGTGCGCATCGGCTTGGCGGCACCCGTCGTGGTGCAAGGTCCGACGATCTCGCTGTCGCCGGCCGCGCTGCCTTTTTATGCGCTCTTCTCCACCCTGCGCATGCTGGCGGCCTACATCCTCAGTCTCTTGTTCACCATCGTCTACGGCTACCTGGCCGCCTACAACCGCCGCGCTGAAGGCGTGCTAATGCCGCTGCTGGATGTGCTGCAGAGTGTGCCGATCCTCTCGTTCCTGCCCGTGGTGTTGTTGAGCCTCAGCGCGATCATGCCAGAGCCGATCGCCGCCGAGCTCGCTTCGATCGTTTTGATCTTCACCAGCCAGGTCTGGAACATGACCTTCGCCTGGTACCAGTCGCTCACCACGATCCCCGTCGAGCTGCGCGAGGCCAGCAGCACCTTTCGCTTCAACCGCTGGATGCGCTTGAAGACGTTGGAGCTGCCCTTTGGCACCAACAGCTTGATTTGGAACAGCATGATGAGCTGGGCGGGCGGCTGGTTTTTCCTCATGGCTGCTGAGATTTTCACCGTGGGCCGGCGTGACTTCCGCCTGCCCGGTCTGGGCGCCTACCTCAGCCAGGCCGCGATCGAAGGAGACCGGCAAGCCATCGTCCTCGGCATCATCACTCTCGTGTTTGTCATCGTAGCCCTGGACCAGCTCGTTTGGCGACCGCTGATCGCGTGGTCCGAACGTTTCAAGCTGGAGATGGTGGAAAGCGAAAACCCCCCCACCTCGTGGTTCTATAACTTCCTGCGCAGCTCGAATTTGCTGGAGATTCTGGTCGAGCACCTGTGGCATCCGTTGGTCGAACGCGTGGATCGCTCGATCAACCGTCGTCTGCCCCCTCTCAGTATGCCGCAGACGACCCAAGGACGGCTCAACTGGTCGTCCTACGTGATCCTCGTGCCCCTGGCCGGTCTGCTCCTGTACGGCGGTTTGCGCGCCGGCACCGTGCTTTTCACCCTACCGCTGGCCGATTGGCGTCTGGTCATCCTCAGCGTGCTGGCCACCCTGCTGCGGGTCATCGTAGCCCTGCTGCTCACCATGGCCTGGACGATCCCAGCCGGTGTGTTGATCGGTACCAACCCGCGGCTGGCCCGCTGGCTGCAGCCAGTCGTTCAGATCACGGCGTCCGTGCCGGCCACGGCGGTCTTCCCCGTGATCCTGCTGGCGGTGGTCAGCGTCACGGGTGGGCTGGGCTTTGCGGCTGTGCTGCTGATGCTGCTGGGTACGCAGTGGTACATGTTGTTCAACGTGATCGCCGGCGCCGCTGCGATCCCGCAGGACCTGAAATACACGGCAGCACTCCTGGGCCTGGGCCGCCGCGAGCGCTGGCGTACGCTCTTCCTGCCGGCACTCTTTCCTTTCATCGTGACCGGTGGGATCACGGCCAGCGGCGGCGCCTGGAACGCCAGCATTGTCGCCGAACACATCTCTTACGCCGGCCAGAGTTACTACGCCTTCGGGGTCGGTGGTTTGATTGCGCACGCGACGGCTGACGGTGACTACCGACTGCTGCTGGCCGCGACGTTGAGTATGGTGCTGGCGGTCGTCGTGATCAATCGTGTCGTGTGGCGGCGGTTGTACCAACTCGCCGAAGACCGCTTTCGGATGGAGTAAACGATGGGCGCACAAGAAAACAAGCTGCTGCAGCTGCAGCAGGTCAGCCAGGCTTATGGTCACGGAGACCGGCGTTTCGTGGCGGTGGAAAAAGTCAATCTGTCGCTCAACAGCGGCGAATTCGTGGCGCTGTTGGGTCCGTCGGGCTGCGGCAAAAGTACCCTCCTGCGCATCATCGCCGGTCTGCAGACGCCAACCGAAGGCCAGGTGCTCTATCGCGGCCAGCCGCTGCGCGGTGTCAACCCCTACGTCTCCATTGTTTTCCAGACGTTTGCCCTTTTTCCCTGGCTGACCGTGCAGGACAACGTCGAAGTCGCACTAAAGGCACGCGGCGTCCCGCCGGCCGAGCGCACGCTGCGTGCGGTCGATCTGCTCGACCGGGTGGGTCTGGATGGGTTCGAGACGGCGTACCCGCGCGAGCTTTCGGGCGGTATGCGCCAGAAGGTTGGTTTTGCACGCGCGATGGCGGTGGAACCACAGCTGTTGTGCCTGGACGAGCCATTTTCCGCCCTGGACGTGCTGAGCGCCGAGGCGCTGCGCGGTGATCTGCTGGAGCTGTGGACGGCGGGCAGTATTCCGACCGAGGCCATCTTGATGGTCACCCACAACATCGAAGAAGCGGTCTTTATGGCCGACCGCATCGTGGTCATGGACAAAGGGCCCGGGCGCGTGGTGTCGCAGGTAAAGATCGATCTGCCGCACCCGCGCGACCGCAAGAGCACGGCGTTTATGGTCACGATCGACCGGGTCTATGCGACCCTGGCCGGCCAGACCGAGGCGGAGAGTGTCGAGCTGGGAACGGCGCCAGGCGAACCGGGCCGCACCCGCGCGCTGCCGTCGGTTGATGTCAATGATCTGGCCGGTCTGCTCGAGCGCCTGGATGAGCTCCCTGGCAACCGCGCTGACATCTACCGGTTGACTCAGGACCTGAACGTCGACTCGGATTCACTGCTGTCGCTGATCGAGGCAGCCGAGCTGTTGGGTTTTGCCACGGTGGCGCAGGGCGACATCAACCTGACTTCGCTGGGTGAAACCTATGCCGAGGCCAGCATTCTCGGGCGCAAGGCGATTTTTGCGGCACGTCTGCGCCGGGTGCCACTGCTGCGCTGGCTGTTGTCGATGCTCAAGGCCGCACACGACCAGGAACTCAACTACGGCGTGGTGCTGACCGCACTCGAGCTGGAGTTTCCCAGCGACGAAGCCGAGCGTCAGCTGGACATCGCCACCCATTGGGGCCGTTACGCCGAGATCCTGGCCTATGACGACTCCTCCGAGGTGTTCTATCTCGAACCGGCAACCTGAGTACAACCACAGCTCTGTCAGCTTAGCATGTGTACCGATCTTGCCACTGGGCGAGCGCAGAATGCTGGCAGCATCCAACCTGACGGCACACCAGGCCGTGTTGCCAAACCCGACGTCTAACGGTTGACCCTATGATCAGACATGTTTTATTTAGGCTGCTCACTGCCATTGGCCGGATCGGTGCCGACGCGCGCGATGCTGAGGACGTACGTCTGCAGAAGCGTATCCTGGTTGCGATCGCGTGCATCACCACGGTTGCCGGCCTGGCCTGGGGTGGCATGTACCTGCTGTTGGTTCAACCCGCGGCCGGGATGATTCCGATTGCCTATGCGCTGCTCACCCTCGTCAACCTGGCCGTATTTCACACCACGCGCCGGTATGCGTTGTTCCGCTTCTGCCAGCTGCTGCTGCTGCTGCTCCTGCCTTTCCTGCTGATGCTGGCCCTGGGTGGCTTCGTCAACGGCAGCGCGGTCATGCTCTGGGCGTTGGTGACACCGCTGGGCGCCCTGCTGGTAACCGCCCCGCGCCAGGCGGTCCGCTGGTTTGTCGCCTATCTGGTGCTGGTCGTGGCCAGCGGTCTGGCTTCACTGGTCAATCCACCGCAGCAGGCCCTACCTCCCCAGACCATCATCGTCTTCTTCGTCATCAACATCGGTGTCGTATCGGGCGTGGCCTTCGTTCTACTCTATTATTTCGTAGCACAGAAGGAAAGGGCCATGCACCTGCTGCGGCGCGAGCAGCAGATTTCTGCCACGGCCCAACAGGCAGCCGAAGCGGCGACGGTGGCCAAGAGCGCCTTCCTGGCCAACATGAGCCACGAAATACGGACACCGATCAACGCAGTCATCGGCATGACCAGCCTGCTGCTCGATACCCGGCTGACCAGCGAGCAGCGCGAATTCGCCGAGATCATCCGCAGCAGCAGCGACACACTGCTGGCTGTCATCAACGACATCCTCGACTTCTCCAAGATCGAAGCCGAAAAACTCGAACTCGAACAACAGCCGTTCGATCTGCACGTCTGTCTGGAAACCGCCCTTGACCTGGTGGCGCCGCGTGCCGCCGAAAAAGGGCTCGAGCTGGCGTACCTGATCGACGAACAGATGCCGCCAGCCGTCGTGGGTGATGTGACACGCGTACGCCAGATTCTGGTCAACCTGCTCAGTAATGCCATCAAGTTCACCCAGAGCGGCGAAGTGGTCCTGGCCGTGACCGGCCATCCGTTGGAACCAGGACCGCCTGGCCACTACGAGCTGCACTTTTCGGTCAGAGACACCGGTCTCGGCATCCCCGCTGACCGTATGGACCGACTGTTTCAGTCGTTCAGCCAGATCGATGCCTCGACCACACGCCGCTTCGGGGGCACCGGTTTGGGTCTGGCCATCAGCCAACGGCTGGCGCACATGATGGGTGGCCGCTTGTGGGCCGACAGCACCGGTATTCCCGGCCAGGGTTCGACCTTCCATTTTACGATGCATGCAGTCGCGGCACCGCTGCAGAGTGCCCTTCCACTGGACCCCACGCAGCTGCATGACCGTCGTCTACTCATCGTGGACGACAACAGCACCAACCGGCGCATCCTGACCCTGCAGGCGCGCGCCTGGCACATGCAGGCCGCCGATACCACTTCTCCGCTCGAGGCGCTCGAATGGCTGCGCGGCGGCACCCATTTCGACGTTGCCATCCTCGACATGCAGATGCCGGGTATGGATGGCCTCATGCTGACGTCCGAAATCCGGCGCTATCGCACGGCGCGTGCCCTGCCGGTGATCATTCTCACCTCCCTGGGCGGCCGGGACGTGCAGCAGGAGGCCGAGGCGGCTGGCGTAGAGGTGGCGGCAGTCGTCAACAAACCGGTCAAACCATCGCAGCTGTTCGATGTGTTGGTTCAGACGATTGCCGGCGAGCCGGTGCGCTACGCGCGGCTGCCAACTGCGTCCCAAGCAGCATTCGATACCAGCATGGCCCAGCGCCATCCCCTGCGCATCCTGCTGGCCGAAGATCACCCGACCAACCAGATGCTGGCACTGCGTTTATTGGGCCGGTTGGGTTACCAGGTGGACGTCGCCAACAACGGTGCCGAGGCGGTGCAGGCCGTGGTGCGCCAGCCCTATGACGTGGTGCTGATGGATGTACAGATGCCGCAGATGGATGGTTTGGATGCGACGCGGCAGATCCGTGCCCGCGAGGCTGCCACGGCGACGCCCCCCGTGCACATTGTCGCCATGACGGCGAATGCCATGCAGGGCGACCGCGAAGCCTGCCTGGCTGCCGGCATGAACGATTACGTCAGCAAGCCGGTGCGCATCGAGGCCCTGGTGGCCGCACTCAGCCGCGTGCGTTCGGCGGCCGACGAGCAGCCACTGCCGGCGAGGCCATCCATGCTTGATCCGATGCACGACTCACTCACCGCCAACGCCGTTCCTGACGCGCGCGCTGCGGCACCCAGCTCTGTGCTTGACATCGACACCCTGCGCGAACTGCTCGAGGCGACCGGCGGCGAATTCGATTTCCTGGTAGCCATGATCGACAGTTTCCTGGCCACATCGCCACCGTTGCTGGATCGCATCGAGCAGAGTGTCGCCGCGGGTGATGCGCCGGGTCTGCGTCTGGCTGCGCACACGCTCAAATCAGGCAGCACCGAGCTGGGTGCCAGCGGTCTGGCGGCACTCTGTGCGCAGCTGGAGGCAATGGGTGTGGCCGGTGAGATGAGCGAGGCGCCTGGGCTGGTTGCCCGCCTGGCGCCCACGTACGGGACGGTTCGCCGTGCGCTTGAGACGGTACGCGCAGAAGGGTTTGGGCCCATATGACAGCAGGACACAAGACACATGACCGCTGAAATCGCGCCTGGCAGCACCACCACCGGCCACATTCTGGTCGTCGACGATTACCCGTTGAACCGCCTCAAACTGGCACGTCTGCTCGAACAACAGGGACACACCGTGACCATGGCCGAGAACGGCCAGCAGGCACTGGCGCTGCTGCGAACGCAGGCGTTCGACGTGATCCTGTTGGACATCGTGATGCCAGAAATGGATGGTTACCAGGTACTGGCACACCTGCAGGCGGATACCGGGCTGCGCGACATCCCCGTGATCGTCATCTCGGCTGTCGATGAGATCGACAGCGTGGTGAAATGTATCGAGCTGGGTGCGCTCGACTACCTGCCCAAACCGTTCAACCCCACCCTGCTGCGCGCACGGCTGGCCACCAGCCTGCAGAAGAAGAAACTGCGCGACCTGGAACGGTCCTACCTGCAGCAGGAGATCATGCTGCGCCAGAGCGAAAAACTGGCGACCCTTGGCCGGCTCAGCGCTGGCATGGCGCACGAACTGAACAATCCCGTAGCGGCCGCGCGCAGTGGTGCCAGCCAGCTGTCAGCGGCCATTGCCCGCCTGCCGCAGGTTTACCGCAGTCTGGGGGATCTGGCTTTGACGCAGACGCAGCGAGACGCGCTGGCCATGCTCGATCAACAGGTACGCGAGCGGACAAAACAGCCTGCTCCCAGCAGCGTCGCGGCGCGCCTGGCACGTGAAGCCGATCTCGAAACCTGGCTCGACGAGCAGGGTGTCGCGGACGCCTGGGAAATTGCCCCATCCCTGGCCAGCGTCGATTACACGGTTGCCGACCTGGCCGCAGCTGCCACCCCGTTCTCACCCGCACAGCTCACGCCGGTGATGGTGTGGTTGGGGGCGAGTATCGCGGTCTACACTCTGGTGGGAGAGATCGATCAGGGGACCACGCGCATTGCCTCGATCGTCGGCGCGCTCAAGGCCTACACCTTCCTGGACCAGGCGCCGGTGCAGAACGTGGATGTCCACGAAGGTCTGGAAAACACCCTGGTGATGCTGCACAGCCGGCTGGCCGGCCGCATGACGGTGCAGCGGGACTATGCCGGCAACCTGCCGCGCATCCAGGCCTATGGCAGCGAGCTCAACCAGGTGTGGACGCACCTCATCGAGAACGCCATCGACGCCACCAGCGGGCAGGGTGAGCTGACACTGCGCACCCGCCGTGATGATGACTGGCTGGTGGTCGAAGTGACCGACGACGGTCCCGGCATCCCGCCGTCCATCCAGCCGCACATCTTCGATCCGTTCTTCACCACCAAACCACCCGGTGCCGGCACCGGTTTGGGTCTGCACGTCTGCCACCAAATCATCGTCGAAAAACATCGCGGCCAGATCGCCTGCACCTCACAACCCGGCCGCACCACCTTCCAAGTCCGTCTACCCATCGACGCCGTTTCGCCCACGGGCGCGGCGTAACACACTCAACCACTCCCCTCCGAACCCCGCT